>NZ_JBHZEJ010000008.1:0-33962 GCF_042756365.1 Streptomyces sp. NPDC059092 | reverse complement strand
GCGCCCCGCCGGTCGGGGGGCCGGCGGGGCGCGCCCCCGGGCGCGGGCCCGGCACCCCTTCGGCGTGCGCGGGCCCCGGCCGGGCTCGCGTCGGCGCCTTCCCCGTGTCTCCCCGGGGCCGTCACACCGGGTCCCGTCACGGGCCTTGACACCGTACGACGCGAATCTTACCGTACCGAGTGCCGATAAACGGAACAGCGTCTCAATGAATGGGACTTCAGGGCGCTTGGCCGGTCGGTTCCTGTCACTGACGACGGAAGAAGTGGCCGCATATGACCTCGCATGTCAGCAGTCCGGACCTGTCCGGACCGCATCTTCGGAGCGCCACCGGAAAGATTCTCCGACGCGTCGTTCCTGTATTCGCCGTCATGATGATGTGCAATCAGCTCAACCGTTCCAACATCGGGTACGCCCAGTCGCATCTGGAAGCGGATCTCGGTATAGGGGCGGCCGCTTACGGGCTCGGCGCCGGACTGTTCTTCATCTCCTACACGCTTTTCGAGATCCCCAGCAATGTCCTGATGGAAAAATTCGGGGCGAAGATCTGGCTCTCCCGGATCTGTGTGAGCTGGGGCATCGTCTCCGCCTGCATGCTCTTCGCGCAGGGGGAGTGGAGCTTCTACTTCCTGCGGTTCCTGCTCGGTATGGCCGAGGCCGGATTTGTGCCGGCCGTTCTCTACTACCTCACCAAATGGCTGCCGAACTCGCACCGCGGCCGGGCCAACGCGCGGTACGCGGTCGGCGCGCTCGTCGCCTTCTCCGTGTCGGGACCCGCCTCGGGGCCGCTGCTCGCCCTGGACGGGGCGTGGGGGCTCACGGGCTGGCAGTGGATGTTCCTGGTGGAGGGGCTGCTCTCCGTCGGGGTGGGGGTGTTCGCCTTCTTCTGGCTCGACTCGGAGATCGAGGACGCCCGTTGGCTGACCCGTGCCGAGCAGCACGCCCTGACCACGGCCATCGCGGCGGACGACGCCGCCGCGGCGGCGGGCCACGGGAAGGTGCGCGGCGGGCTGCTCGACGTGTTGCGCGCGCCGAAGGTCCCGCTGCTGTGCTTCATCTACTTCGCGGTCCAGATGTCGATCTACGCCAACACCTTCTGGCTGCCGTCCATCGTCCGCGGTATCGAGGGAACCGACGACTTCACCGTCGGACTCCTATCCTCGCTGCCCTGGATCTGCGCGATTTTCGCCATGTTCACCCTCGCCCGTATCGGCGACCGCACGGGCCGGCGCAAACCGCTGCTGATCGGCGCCCTGGTGGTCGCGGCGATCGGGTCCTACGCGGCGGCGGTGAGTACGCCGGTACTCGCCCTGGTGATGCTGTGCGTGGCCGCGATGGGGTTCAAGAGCATCAGCCCGATCTTCTGGCCCATCGTGCAGGGAACCGTGCATCCGATGGTGGTCGGCATGGCCATCGCGCTCATCAATTCGATCGCCAATCTCGGCGGATTCGTGGCCCCGTACGGATTCGGACTGGTGCAGGAGCGGACCGGCAGCACGTCCTGGGGGCTCATCGCCCTGGCGGCGTTCTCCCTCGTCGCCGCGTGCGCGGTGTTCTTCCTTTCCGACACCTCGGCGACCCCGGCAAAGGAACACGAACAGGCGCCCGAAGAAAACGAACAGGCAGGAAAGGAGGGGGGAAAGGGGGCGAAGGAGGCTGACGATGCCACCGGTCCGCCCGCCTCCGTACCTGGAACCATGTCCCACTGAACGGTACGTCCTTGCCGCTCCGGTGGCGGGAATGTCCGCCTCTTCCCCAGGAGATCACCCTCATGCACCTGGCCACACTCATCCACCGGGGGCGCCGACGGCTCGTCAGCAGGCCGGACGCCGACGGCACATGGCGGCTCGCGCCGGCCTCGGCCTCGCTCGCCGGTGTCATCGCCGACGGCGTCCCGCCGACCGGGGACGGCGACCCGGCCGGGGACCGTGACCCGGCCGGTGACGGCGGAGCGGCCGGTGACGGCGGACCGGTCGGTGACGGCGGACCGGTCGAGGGCGCCGAACCGATCGAGGGCGCCCCGGTCCTCCCGTACCGTCCGGCCACGTTGTACGGGATCGGCCTCAACTACCGTGACACCATCGCGGAGATGGGATGGCAGGCGCCCACTGAGCCCTATCTCTTCCCGAAACTCTCCTCCAGCGTCATCGGCACGGGCGAGGCCGTCGTCTTCGACCCGGCGCTGACCCGGCGCGTCGACTGGGAGACCGAACTCGCCGTCATCATCGGCACCGAGGCGCGCCACGTGAGCGAACGGGACGCGCCGCACCATGTCTTCGGCTACACCGTCGCCAACGACATCTCCGCGCGCGACCTCCAGGAGAGCGACGGACAGTGGGTGCGCGGCAAGGGCCTGGACACCTTCTGTCCGCTCGGCCCCCTCGTCGTCACCGCCGACGCGATCCCCGACCCGCACGCGCTGCGGGTCCGTACCTGGGTCAACGGTGAGTGCGTACAGGACGGTACGACCGCCGACATGGTCTTCCGGATCCCTGAACTGATCGCCTATCTCAGCCGGTTCTTCACCCTCCGTCCCGGGGACGTGGTGCTCACCGGGACCCCCGCGGGCTGCGGCGACTACATGAGCCCGCCGCGCGCCCTGCGCCCCGGAGACCTGCTGGAATCGGAGGTCGAGGGGATCGGGCGCCTCGTCAACCCGGTGCGGAGCGCCGCCGGCGAGGACGCCGGGCCGCTCCGGCCGCGTCAGGTGGTGGGCGGCAGGTAGCCGAGATCCGCCGACAGTTCCCGGCAGACCTGGGCCACGACCGGGCCGTACGTCGGGACGAGCGGCTCCATCCGTTCGGCCACGCCCGCCACGCTGATGCAGGCGACCGGCAGCCCGGTGTGGTCGTACACCGCCGCGCCGCAGCAGCAGCTCGACTCGTCGAACTCCCGCAGATCCTGCGACCAGCCTCGCCCCCGTGTCCGCTCGATCTCGGCGTGCAGATCCGAGACCGTGGCCGCCGTCACCGGCGACAGTGGCGAGCGTACGAGCTCGATCAGCGTCTCCTCCAGCTGGGGCTGCGGCAGCGCCGCCAGATAGGCGCGGCCGAGGGATGTCGAATGCAGGGGGCGGGAGGCGCCCAGTTCGGCGGTGACGGCGGCGGGCCGCGTCCCGCGCTCCCGGTGGACGAACACCATCGTCAGCCCGTTGGGCACACCGAGGCTGACGGTCTCCTGGGTGAGATCGGCGAGCTTGCGCAGGGCGGGGGCCGCCGCGTCCCGGAGGTTGGTCGACGCCACCGCGGCGGACGCCAGCCGTACCGCGGCCGAGCCGAGCCGCCACTGCCCGGCGGCCGGGTCGTGCGCCAGCCAGCCCTGCTCGTGCAACCGGTCGACCAGCCGGTACGCGGTGCTGCGGGTCAGCCCCAGCGCCTGGGCGATCTCGGGGGTCGAGGTGCCGCGCGTCCTGGCGACATGCGTCAGGATCGCCAGCCCCCGGTCCAGGGCGCCCGCGGCCCGCTCGCCCGAGCCGGAGCCCGGACCCGCGCCACCGGGGCCGCCCTGCGACGCGTCCACCCGGTTCGTCGTTGCCTCGTTCATCGTCCGCTTCGGCCTTCCCTGTTCTCCGCACGGCGTTCCTCCGGCGGTGTTCCCCGTACGGGCCGCCCGCGCTCATCGGATGACACTACCGACCCACTCCGGGTGCTGTCACCGGGACTTGTGCGCTCCCCAGGACCATTGCTACGGTCAATCTACCCAGTAAACGAGATCCAATCCCATTGATTGGGAATCCGCCTGAACTTCACACGCACCCGACCCGCGATCCGACCCTCCCCGACTCCTCCGAGGTGAGCCCCGACATGCCCCCCGTTCACGAGCACGAACCTCTGGAACCCCAGGTCCTGGACAAGCTGCGCCGCATCAGCACCGCCACCCTCGCCACCCGGCTCTTCGCGGAGGGGCTGCGGCAGCAGTTCCTCGTGGGGCTCTCGCCCCTCAACCCCGATCTCGACGGCTTCGTCGGCGAGGCGTTCACCATGCGCTTCATACCGGCGCGCGAGGACCTCGACACCCTCGAAAGCCTGCCGGGCGAGGACAACCTCCAGTGGCTGGGTGTGGAGAGCCTGAGCGAGGGCCAGGTGATGGTCATCGACAGCCGCAGCGACATCTCCGCCGCCTCGGCCGGCGACATGCTCGTCACCCGGGCCCTGCACCGCGGCGCCACCGCGTTCATCACCGACGGCGCCTTCCGCGACGGTCACGTCCTCGCGTCGCTGCCCCTCCCGACGTACGCGCGCGCCGTCACCGCCACCACCCGCCTCACCAGCTTCCACGTCGCCGACCTCCAGGTGCCCATCGGCTGCGCCGGGGTGGCCGTCTACCCCGGTGACATCCTGGTCGGGGACCGGGACGGCGTCATCGTCGTCCCCCGCCACCTCGCCCCGCGCATCGTCGACCAGGCCCTGGAGCAGGAGGAGCTGGAGCACTACCTGCACACCCGGGTGCACGCGGGGGAACCGCTTCTCGGCGGGCTCTACCCGCCGAGCGAGGAGACCAGGGAACAGTTCCGCCAGTGGAAGAAGGCCCGCGCGTGACGACGTACGAGACCGGGGACACCACCGCGTTCGGAAAACTGGACGAGCCGGCGCGCCGCGCACGGATGGAGGCCACCATCCGTACGTACTTCGACGGGTGCAACGAGGCCGACGTCGAGAAGATGGCCGCCACCTTCCACCCCGACGCCGTCCACTACTTCCCGCCGGGCCTCGACGGACCCTGGAAGGGTGCCCGCACCATCGCCGAGAACTGGCGCGGGCTCACCCTCACCATCGGCTCGGCCTGGACCATCGACCGGCTGATCACCGACCCGACGACCCACCAGGCCGTCATCGAGTGGACCCACTACAAGACCCGGCAGGGCGGCTTCCTGCGCGGCGACGAGTGGTACGCCTTCGACCCGGGAACCGGCCTGATCACCGAGATCCGCGCCTACTACGCCGCCCGCTCGGACGGCCGGGACCACGTCGAACTCGAAGGGTTCGACTACGGCTCCCGCGGCTACCACCTGGGCTGCCCCGTCGACCGCCCGCACCCCGACGCGCGGTACCCGGCCCCGGAGCCGGCGGAAGGCCCCACGCCCTGACCGCGCCCGGCCTCGCCACCCGTACAACCCCCCATCCTCGAAGGAGCCCTCGCATGACGTCCGCCACCCGCCCGACCCCCGCCAAGCCCTTCGCCACCGCACCGGGGGAGGCCACCCTCGACCGTATCTCCGCCGTGCGCGTCAGTCTCGTACGGCTGCCGCTGCACGCCCCGATCAGCGACGCCAAGGTGCTGACGGGCCGTCAGAAGCCGCTCACCGAGATCGCGTTCCTCTTCGCCCGGATCACCACCGAGGGCGGCCACGAGGGCATCGGCTTCGGCTACTCCAAGCGCGCGGGCGGCCCCGGGCTCTACGCCCACGCCCAGGAGATCGCCCCCGAACTCATCGGCGAGGACCCCAGCGACACCGGCCGCCTCTGGCAGAAGCTCGTCTGGGCCGGCGCGTCCATGGGCCGCAGCGGACTGACCACCCAGGCCATCGCCGCCTTCGACATCGCACTCTGGGACCTCAAGGCCCGCCGGGCCGGGCTCCCCCTGGCCAAACTGCTGGGCGCGCACCGTGACTCCGTGCAGTGCTACAACACCTCCGGCGGCTACCTCTCCATGCCCATCGAACAGGTGCTGGAGAACACCGGGCTCTCCCTGTCGCGCGGCATCGGCGGCATCAAGATCAAGGTGGGGCAGCCGGACACCAAGGAGGACCTGCGCCGCGTCCAGGCCGTCCGCGAACACATCGGCGACGACGTCCCGTTGATGGTCGACGCCAACCAGCAGTGGGACCGCACCACCGCCGCCCGCATGGGCCGGGCCCTGGAGAACTTCGACCTCACCTGGATCGAGGAGCCGCTCGACGCGTACGACTCCGAGGGCCACGCGGCGCTCGCGGCGAGCCTGGACACCCCGGTCGCCACCGGCGAGATGCTCACCAGCGTCGCCGAACACACCGACCTGATCCTCACCGGCGCCGCCGACTTCATCCAGCCCGACGCCCCGCGCGTCGGCGGCATCACCCCGTTCCTCCAGATCATGGCCCTCGCCGACCACAAGGCCCTCAACCTGGCCCCGCACTTCGCCATGGAGATCCACCTCCACCTCGCCGCCGCCTACCCGCGCGTCACCTGGGTCGAACACTTCGAGTGGCTGGAGCCGATGTTCAACGAACGCCTGGAACTCCGCGAAGGCCGCATGATCGTCCCGAGCCGCCCGGGCCTCGGCCTCTCCCTCAGCGACCAGGCGGCGGCCTGGACCACGGAGGACATCACGGTCACGGGCTGACCCCGCGCGGTCCACGGCCCCCTTACTCCTTTCCGCGTCGATGCGCAGTCGAACAGCCGAATTCGTGCGTATTCGGGTCCACTCGGTGCGTTGCGGGTCTAGGCTCGTTGCGTGACCTGGGCGCAGTCCGACGTGGGAGGGGGAGGGATGCCGCTGCATCCGCCGGAGCAGATGACCGCTCTTCCGCTGCTGGAGCGCGAACCCGAACTGGCCGCCGCGGCCCGCGCGGTGGACGCGCTCTGCGCGGTGGCGCCGTCCGGTGGGGTCCTCGTGTACCGGGGCGCCGCCGGGCTCGGCAAGACCGCGCTGCTCTCCGAGGTGCGCCGGCTCGCCGCCGGGCGCTGCGCCGTGTGGGCGGCGCGCGGTGGGGAGAGCCTGACCTCGGTGCCGTTCCATGTCGTACGGCAACTCCTCCAACCCGCTCTCGTGGTCGCCGAAACGCCGGACGGGCAGGGTGAGCACGCGGAACGCCACGAGCGCGACGGGTACGGCGACGCGGCCGACCTGCTCGGCGAGCGGTACGAGATCGTCGGTCCCGCGCTCGGGATACTGCCGCCCGGCGACCAGCCCGCCGCTCCGCAGGGCGTCAGGGACGGCCTGGACGCGTTCGTCGAACGGCTCGCGGAGGTCCACGGCCCGCTCCTGCTCACCGTGGACGACGCGCAATGGGCCGACCTGGAGACCCTTGCCTGGCTCGCCTCCTTCGCCCGGCGCCCCGGGCGCGCCCTGCCCGTCCTCGTGGTCGTCGGATACCGCACCGAGGAAGCCGTCGGCGAGGCCGAGGAGCACCTCAGGACGCTGGGCTCGGCGGCCCGGCTGCTGGTCACCCTCCGCGAACTCACACCCGACGCCACGGCCGGGCTCGCGCGGGCCGGGCTCGGGGAGCACGCGGACGACCCGTTCTGCCGCGAGGTGTGGGAGGTGACCGGCGGCAACGCGTACGAGACCGTCGAACTCCTCGCGAAGGTACGGGACAGCGCGATCGACCCCGTCGGGAACAACGCCGGCGAACTGCGCGCCCTCGGTGCGTCGGCGCGCGGCACCGGGCTCATCGCCCGGCTGGAGGAACTCGGTACGGCCACCACCCGGTTCGCCTGGGCCGCCGCCATCCTCGGTACGGACATCTCCCTCGACCTGACCATCTCGCTCGCGGGCATGAGCGACGAGGAGGCCGCCGAGTGCGCGCAGCGGCTGCGCACCGCTCGGATCCTCGTCGGCGTCGACCCGCTGGAGTTCGTCCATCCGCTGATCGCCGGAGCCGTCTACCGCGCCATCCCGCCGGCCGTACGTGCCGCGATGCACGGCCTCGCCGCCTGGGCGGTCTCCCGCAGCGGCCGGGGAGCCGCCGCCGCGGCGCCGCACCTCCTCGAAGTGCACCCCGACGGCGACCCCGAACTGGTCGAGCAGTTACGGGAGGCCGCCGCGGAACACCTCGCGGTCGGAGCCCCCGACGCCGCCCGCCGCTGCCTCGAACGGGCCCTTGCGGAACCGCCGTTGTCCACCGTGAGGGGACCGCTGCTGTATGAGCTGGGCTGCGCCACCCTGCTGACCTCGCCCGCCACCACGGTCGGACACCTGCGCGCCGCGCTCGACACCCCGCACCTCGACGACGCCCTGCGCGTGGACGTGGTGTTCCGGCTCGCGCAGGCCCTGACCCACAACAACCAGACCGGTGACGCCGCCCATGTCGTGGCCACCGAGGTCGCCCGTACCGGGGACGGACCCGCCAGGATGCGGCTCCAGGCCGCGCACTTCCTCTGGGAGGGCGTCCAGGCCATAGAGGAGGACGGTGCGGACCGGTCGCGCCGCCTCGCCCGTACGGCGGCGCCGCTCACCGGCCGGGACAACACCGAACGCGTCCTGCTGATGCTGCGCGCCTTCGACGGCACGGCCCGCGGTGAGAGCGCCGAGGAAATCGTCCAGATCGGTGAACGCGTCCTGCGGGACGGCGGGTTGCCGCCCGGGGTCGGCTGGGCCGACCAGGGATGGGGGTTCGAACCCCCGGCCCTCCTCGGACTCTCGTACGCCTTCGCCGACCGGCTCGACCGTGCCGAGAGCCTCTTCACCGAGGCGCTGCGCGCCTTCGAGATCTCCGGCTGGAGCGGCGGCCATCTCGCCTTCGCCCACGCGCTGGTCGGCTACGTCCACCGCAGGCGCGGCCGGCTCGCCGACGCCGAGATGTATCTGCGCGAGAGCCTGCGCATGGCCGACCGGGTCGGCAACGGCCTGCCGGTGAACTGGGACGCCGTCTGCATGTTCCTCGACACCCTCCTCGCGCGCGGCCATGTCGACGAGGCCGCGGAGGCCGCCGAACGGTACGCGTTCGCGCCGCCGTACTCCTCCACGATCGTCATCCCCGACGCCCCCTCCGTCCGCGGCCGGCTGCTGCTCGCCCTCGGCCGGAAGGACGAGGCCGTCGCCGAACTGGAAGCGGCCGGGCAGGCGTTGCGGGCCCGGGGACGGCACAACGTCGTCATGGCACCCTGGTCCCTCGACCTCGCGCGGGCCCTCGCCGACGAGGACCCGCGCCGCGCGGCCCACCTCGCCTCGTACGCCCGGGACCGCGCCGAACGCTTCGGCACGCACACCGCCATCGGGGTGGCGCTCTGCTGCACCGCGTCGCTGAGGGAGGGCGCGGAGCGGGTCGAGCTGCTGGCCCAGGCCGTCGCACATCTCGAAGCGTCGCCCTGCGCGTACGAACGCGCCGTCGCCCGGGTCGAGTACGGCATGGCCGCCGGGTTCCACGCCGAACTGGCCTGCGGGCTCGAACTCGCCGAGAGCTGCGGCGCCGACGGGCTGGCGGCCCGGGCGCGCCGGGCCATGGACTCCCACCACGTGCAGCGCTGAGACGCCTGAAGGGCGGGCGGGATCCGTACGAGGGGCCCCGGGGGAGGGCCGGCTCGGGAGGGCGGACCAGTAGGCTCTGACCGCACGCCCATTCCGTGACAGGAGACCGGCCCCCTTGTCCCACCAGCCCGACCGCACCGGCCACAGCACCGACCGCACCGGCCACGCGGGCCACAGCACCGGCCACGCCGCACTCGACGATCCGGGTCTGCGGGCCGACTGCGCGAACTGCTTCGGGCTGTGCTGCGTCGCCCTGACCTTCTCCGCCTCGGCCGACTTCCCCGTGCACAAGGCCGCGGGCGAACCCTGCTCCCATCTGCGGACGGACTTCCGCTGCTCCGTCCACCGCGAGCTGCGGCAGCGCGGCTTCCAGGGCTGCACGGTCTACGACTGCTTCGGCGCCGGCCAGAAGATCTCCCGGATCACCTACGGCGGACAGGACTGGCGGCAGGCCCCGCACACCGCCGACGAGATGTTCGCGCTGCTCCCGGTGGTACGGCAGCTCCAGGAACTCCTGCGGTATCTGACCGAGGCCCTCACCCTGGAGCCGGCCCGCGCGCTCCACGGCGAACTGCGCGCCGCCCTGGAGGAGACCGAACGCCTCACCCTCGCCGACCCCGCCACCCTGCTGGCCCTGGACGTCGCGGCCCGCCGTGCCGCCGTCAACCCCCTGCTGCTGCGGACGAGCGAACTCGTCCGGGCCCAGGTCAAGGGCAAGAAGAAGAACCGCAGGGGCGCCGACCTCTTCGGCGCCCGGCTCAGGGGCGCCGATCTGCGGGGCGCCGACCTGCGCGGGGCGTACCTGATCGCCGCCGATCTGCGCGGCGCCGACCTCAGACTGGCCGATCTGATCGGGGCCGACCTCCGCGACGCCGATCTGCGCGGCGCCGATCTGACCGGCAGCGTCTTCCTCGTCCAGACCCAGGTCAACGCGGCGCGGGGCGACGCGGACACCAAGCTGCCGCCGTCACTCGCGCGCCCCGCCCACTGGTAGCCGCCGCGCCCCGCGTCACCGTCCGCCCGGGGCGCTCCGGTCCCGCCGGGCAACTCCGCGCCGTACGAGGAAGAGCGCGAGCGCCGAGAGCGCTGCCGCGCAGATGAACGCCACCGGCAGCACGCCCCCTGCCCCTGACCCGGCCGCCCGCGCGTGGACGGCGGGCGTCGTCGACGGTACGGGGTGGGCCCGTACGGCCTTCTCGACCGCGCCCGGCTCCGGGCCCGCCGCCTCCACCGTCGGGCGCGGCGGCAGGGGTGCCGGGGGCGGCTGGAGCGATCCCACCGGGGTCACCCGGCCGTGCGCGCCGAACCCCCAGTCCAGCAGCTCCCTGGCCTCCTCGTACACGGCGTGGACGCCGCCCCACTGCGGGTTCATCACCGTCACCAGCAGGGTGCGGTCGCCGTGCCGGGCGGCGGCCACCAGGGTGTAGCCGGCGTCCGTGGTGTAACCGTTCTTGACACCGATCAGCCCCGGGTACGCCTCCACCCCGTCGGCGCCGGTCAGCAGCCGGTTGGTGTTCATGATGCCGAAGGTGCCGCCGTAACCGGGGAATTCGGCGTCGACCGTCGAGCTGTAACGGACGAAGTCGGGCGAGGCCAGCCCCGTACGCCCGAACACCGCCAGGTCGTACGCGGAGGAGACCTGGCCCGGGGCGTCGTAGCCGTCGGGGGAGACCACATGGGTGTCGAGCGCGCCGAGCAGCTTCGCCTTGTCCCGCATCTGCTTGACGGTCCTGTCCAGGCCGCCGTTCATCTCGGAGAGGACGCGCACGGCGTCGTTGCCGGAGCTGAGGAAGACGCCCCGCCACAGGTCGGCCGCCTCGTACCGTACGCCGGGGACGACGCCCACCAGGCTGCTGCCCGGACCGATGTCGTCCAGCTCCTCGTCCGTGACCAGGTGCTGGGCGTGCTCGGACAGCCGCGGCAGCGTGGTGACGGCGAAGAGCGTCTTGAGGGTGGAGGCGGGCGGCAGCTCGCGGTGCGCGTCGCGCGCGGCGAGCACGTCGCCGGTCCGGGCGTCGGCGACCAGCCAGGACAGGGCGGAGACCTCCGGCGGCGCGGGGGCGCCACGCGCGGGCAGGACCTGGACACCGTCGCGGCGCAGCAGCGAACCGTCCAGGGCGGCGGCGGGGGCGGCACCGGCGCGGGCCGGCGTGGACGGGGCGGCCGGGCGGCTCGGGGCGGCCGAACCGCTCGCTCCGGGGGCCCCGGGGGTGCCGGGCGGGGCGTGGGTGCCGGGGGCGCCCGCGACCGCGATCGCGGCGCCCTCGGGCAGGCCCGGGGCCCGTACGACCGGATCGGTACGGGAATCCGCGGCGGCCGGGTGGGACGCCGGCAGAAGGACCAGCAGGCCGGCGGCGAGAGCCGCCGTGCCGGAGAGTGCGGAGCGCATCACGGATCTGATGATCATTCGGCCACGGTAGGAACGGACCGCGTCGCGCGCCCCTCGCGTGGGCCGACCGGATGTATCACCGCCCCGGTCGGCCCCTCAAGGGCGTACACCCGAACGGGTGAGACGGCGGGGAAGTCAGCGCTCGACGGGCGCGGGGTCGGCCGCGGGATCCGCGCCGGAGCCCGGCTCCCCGCCGCTGCCGGGCTCCCGTACGGGCGGCTCCGCGCCGGCCGCCCCGGTGGTGATGACGTCGGTGCCGATGACGTCCGTACCGATGACGTCCAGCAGGGCGAGCTTGTCGGCGGCGTCGGTCCCGGGCGTCGCGGAGTAGGCGGCGATCCGCAGATCGCACCCCGGCACCGTGAGCGTGTCGCAGTCGACCGTCACGGGCCCGACGTCCGGGTGGTGGACGGTCCAGGTCCCGGTGGCGTGCGCACCGACGATCCGGGAGTTCCAGAGCACCGCGAACCGGTTGCTGACGCGCCGCAGCTCACCGATGAGGAAACGCAGCCGTACGTCGGTCGGATAGCGGACGGTGGCCGCCCGCAGATCGGCGACGAGCGCCGCCTCGAACCCGGCCTCCTGCTCCACGGTGTGGACGATCCGGCTGGGCCCGCCCGTGAAGTGCTGCCAGGCGGCGTTGCGCCCGCGCGGCGGGGCCTGCGCGGGGTCACCGACCAGGGCGGCCCACAGCGGATTCCAGGTGATCAGGTTCCAGGACGCGTCATGGACCCCGATCGGGGTGCCCGCGAGCCGCCCGAGCAGCCGCCGCACGCTGGCGGGGACGTGGTCCGGGACCCGGCCCACGGCGGGCGGGGACTGCCCGGCGAGCAGGAAGAGATGGCGGCGCTCGTCCTCGGAGAGCCGCAGGGCGCACGCCAGCGAGGTCAGCACCTGCACGGAAGGGGAGGTGGCCCGCCCCTCCTCCAGCCGCACGAGATAGTCCACGGACAGACCGGTCAGCCGGGCCAGCTCCTCGTGCCGCAGCCCGCCCGTCCTGCCGGGCTCGTCCGCGGACGGCCCGGCCTCGGCCGGGGCGATCCGGTCACGCCAGCGGTGCAGGGCCGTGCCCAGCTCTCCGTGTCGGGTCATGGGGCCAGTATCAGCGCGTACGGCCGCCCCCGCCTGATACCGGCCGGTACCCGAACGGTGCAAGGCCGGTGGCGGGCGCGGGGCCACGGCGAGGACCAGGGAGAGGCCGGGCCGGGGCCCGCGCGGGCCGGGCCTGTTCCCGCGCTCCTCTTCCCTCCACAGCGGCGGGTATGCCTGAATGCCACGTTCCGTGCGGAGTGTTGCGAGTAGACGCCAACCTCGCCCGAAGGGCCCTGATCAGGACTACCGTTGATCCCGAACCGTGGTGCGAGGCGTTCTCCGACGCCGGGCCACAGATCAGGGGAGCGGGGGAGCGGGACATGCTGGATCCCATGTCGCTGGCGGCGATCACCGCGGTGCTGGGCGCCGTGGGCGCGGGGATGGCCAACGAGGCGGGGAAGTGGGCCTGGGAATCGGCCGGAGGCCTGGTGCGCCGCATCGTCGGGCAGGAGGTGGCGGCGCCGACGGGACCGGGCGAGCTGTCCGCCGTGGCCCGTCTCGTCCACGAGAGCGTGCGCGACGATCCCGCGCTCGCCCGCGCCTGGGCGGCGTTCGCCCGTACGGCCCCACTCCCCGCCACGGCGGACGGCATCCCCGTACTGCCGCCCTCCATACGGTTCTTCACGGATCGTCAGGGCCCGATGAGGCTGCTGGAGCGGGAGGCCTCGCGCAAGGCCGACGGACGGCCCAGGCTCGCGCTGATCCACGGCTCCGAGGGCATCGGCACCAGCGCCCTGGCCGTCCACTGGGGATGCCGGGAAGCCGCCCGGTTCCCCGGCGGACAGCTCTACGCCGACCTGCGTGGCGCCTCCGCGGGGACCGCTCTCGACAGCGCCGTGGTGCTGCGCGGTCTCCTGGTCCAGTTGGGCATGGACCAGGACGACATCCCACCGGGCGCGGCGGACCGGCGCGCGTCTTTCCGGCGCTGCGTGGCCGACCGGCGGCTGCTCGTCGTGCTGGACCACGCACACTCGTCCGCGCAGGTCCAGCCGTTGCTGACCTCCGCGCCCGAGGTGTTCACGGTGGTGGTCGCGCGTCGGCCGCTGCCCGGTCTGGACGCGGTGCCCGTTCCGGTCGGACCGCTGTCCGACAAGGACGCGCGCCGGCTGCTCACGGACCTGGCGGGCAGCCAGACCGTGGCCGCGGCGCGCGCCGTGCTGCCGCGGGTGCTGGAGCGGTGCGGCGGTTCGCCGTACGCCCTGCGGGCAGCCGCGCCCCTTCTCCTGGAGCCGGAGGCGGAGGGTGCGCCGGCGCCGGAGCCAGGGCCGGCGTCGGCGCCGGCCCTGGCTGACCCGGCCCCGCCGCGGCACCGTACGGGGGAGGCGTTCTCCGTGACCGGCCGCGACCCCGTCCGTACCGCCGCCGAGCGGACGTACCGAGGGCTGGAGCCCGGCGCGGCCCGCGTCTACCGGCTGATGTCGCTGCGCGAGTGGCCCGCGCTCGGACCGGACGTCGTCGCCTCCGTCGCCGGGATACCCGAGGCCGAGGCGGCCCAGTCCCTCGGGGTGCTGGCGGGCGGCCAGTTGCTGGAGCTGACGGACACCGGCCGCTACCGCTACCGTCCCGCGATCCGTGGCCACGCGGAGGCGACCGCCTTCCGTACGGACGGTATCGCGGCCTGCTCGGCGGCCATGACCGGCACGGTGCGGTGGTATCTGCGCCTCGCGGTGCGGGCCCGGCTCGCCGCCCTGCCGCAGGCCTGGGCGATCGGCCCGCTCTACGACGAGCTGGCGGGCACCTCCGGCCCGTACGGCGACGAGGGCGAGGCGCTCACCGCGCTCCGCGCCGAACTGGGCAACCTCGTCCAGGCGGTCCTGGCCGCCGAGGAGTTCGGCGACCCCGACTCCGTCTACCAGCTCTGCCAGGCCCTCTGGCCGCTCCAGCTCAAGGCGGGCCACCACGACGAGATCCTTCCGGCGCTCCGGGCCGGGGCACGGGTGGTGGATACCCACCACCCCGGATCCCGGATGGCCGGGCGCATGCATGTCCTGCTGGCACTGAACCTGATGGAGCTGTGGCATTACGAGGAGGCCGAGACCCATCTGACCGCCGCCGTCCGGGCCGAGGCGGAGGCCGGGCACCGGCGCGGGCAGGCGTCCGCCGTCGAGTCACTGGGGCTGCTGCGACTGCGGCAGTGGCGCTTCCAGGAGGCGTACGCGTGCTTCGAGGAGGCGTCAGCCGTCCTGGACGGGGTGGGCCCCGACGACGAGGGCGCCCGCGATCTGCCGCGCGCCCGCGCCCTGTTGGAGCGGCACCGGGGCCGGGCCCTGCGCGGCCTCGGCGGCTTCCCCGAGGCCAGGGAGCGCCTGGAGTCGGCCCTCGGTTTCTTCCGGGCCGGCGCCGACCCGTACAACGCGGCGAGGACACTCACCGACCTGGCCGAGACCCATCTCGCCGAGGGGCGCCCGGAGAGCGCGCTGCCGCTGATCGACGAGGCGACCGCCACCCTCGACAAGGAGAAGGCAGCCCACCACCTCGCGCATCTGCGCGCCCTGCGCGAGCGCTGCCTCAGCGCTCAGGAATGACCGGTGCGACCGGTGCGACCGGTGCGACGGGGGTGCCGGGAGTGCCGGGAGTGCCGGGGATGACCGGGTCCCTCGGGCCTACCGGCGTGACCGACACCTGGCAGACGCCCGCGCCGGTGTGTACGGTCATCCCGCCCGCCGCCAGCTCATCCGGTGTGCTTCCTCCGGCCAGCCAGGCATGGAGGGCGGAGGCACAGACGGCGGGGTCCGCCCCGGACAGGGGGCCGTCAGGGGCGTGAGCGGAGAGCCGCAGCAGGGATCCGGCGCGGGTACGGACCGTACACACCCCGCCCTCGGCGACGAACGCCGCCAGGGCGCTGTGCGGATGGCGGGCCAACACCTCCTCCGTCCACCGCTCGGGTCCGCCGAACCGGGGGTCGTCCGCCGCGCCGTACCGGAAGATCACATCCGCCAGGGCGAGCCGCCCGGGGTCCAGGGTGTCCTCGTGCACAGCGGTGTGCGCGTCCCCGCCCTCCTCGTCCTCCCCGGGCTCCGCGCGCGGATCCGCGTACCGGGCCACCTCGACCTCGCCCGCACCGAGCAGCCGGGTCACCACCCTGAGCGGGGCCGTTCGGGTGACCGGTTCGTAGGACGGCAGCGGCAGCGGGTCCAGCAGCGCGGGCTCCGAGGGCTCGGGGACGCCGATGAGCCCGTAGAAGTGGCGCCGTAGCAGGGTCGCGGCCTCGCCGGGCACCGATGAGACCAGCCCGGCAGGACCTGGGTCCGGCTCCGTGGCCGGCTGAGGACCGGGGCGGCTGTTCAGCAGCGTCTCCAGTTGGGACCGGAGTGGCGCGTGGGGCGCGAGCCGGGGCGCCCGCCGTACGAACGCGGCCACCGGCGAGCCCGCGTCGAGGCCGTCCGTCGGCGCCGCGCCCAGCAGTACGGGGGTGCCGAGGGCCGCTCCGTAATAGGTCACGGAACCGGCGTCCCCGATGATCACATCGGCTGCGATCAGTGCCTGACGCCACCCGTCCAGAGGATCCACCAGCGCCAGACCGCCCCGCCGGGCCCGGTCCAGCCAGGCGCGGACCTGGCCGGGACCGTGACCGTGCCAGATGTTGGGGTGCAGCACGGCGGCCGGCCGGTACGTGTCGGCGGGCAGCTCGGCCGTGAGGCGCGGCAGCAGGGACGGCAGCACATCCTCGGCCCCGCCGTCCCCGAAGAGGGAGTCCGGGTTCCAGGTCGAGTTCAGCAGGACGAGCCGCTGGCCCCGGCGGACCCCGAGGGCCCGGCGGAAGCGCTCGCGGTACGGAACGGCGGCCAGCATGCGGTCGAAGCAGGGGTCACCGGCGAGGACGGCGGTGGAAACCGCTTCCGGACAGGCGGCACGCAACCGCTCCACCTGCTCGGGATGGGAGAGGACCAGTGAGTCCGCCACCGGTGTGCCGTCGGCGAGCAGCCACTCGGGAGAGAGCCCGAAGACAGGTGGTGCCACACCGGCGTTTCCTTCCGCCGCCATGCCCGCACCCGTGCCTGCACCCGCACCCGCACCCGCACCCGCATGCGCATCGGCCGAAGGGCGTCCGGTGTCCGGTGTCCGGTGTCCGGTGTCCGGTGTCCGGTGTAGCCAGCCTCTTATTATAGCCAACGCCGTGCGAGAGAACCGACAACTTTCCCTTGATGGAGTGGAGTTGGCCGCCGAAGCTTGCCGAGATCGCCAGATCCACCGGGAGGGCGACCGCCTGCTCCCACGGAAGCACCGGCACGCCGGTCTTCGCCAGCAGGTCGGCCACCCCGGCCTGGAACGGCGACGAACCGGTGCAGGTGGCGAGCGCCTGTATCCGCAGGTCGTCCCTGAACAGCGGGAGAACGTCCAGCAGCCGGGTCGCCGATGTCACGTTGTGCACGACGAACAGCACCAGCCGGCACCGCCCGCGCGTCGTCCACCGTGCCGACCCGGCGCCCACCGGCACCCGTATCCAGCCGTCCGGCTCCTCGTTCATCCACCCGCCCCGCGTCGACGTGCCGTCGCGACCTCAGATCGCGAGTTCCGTCTCGATCCGCTTGAGGTTGTGGCGGGCCAGCGCGAGGTTGGCGCGACCGCGGTCGAGCGCGAGGTAGAGGAAGAGCGATCCGTGACTGGACAGCAACGGCCGGATCAGGTGGTACTGCTTGCCGAGAGTGATCAGGATGTCGACCACGGCGTCGTCGACGTCCAGCATCGCGAGGGTGCGGATCTTGGCGCGCACGACCTCGGTGTTCCCCGCCGCCGCGACCTCCAGATCGAGCCCCTGGTCCCCGCCCAGCGTTCCGAGTGACAGTCCGCTCTCGTAGTCGACCACGGCCACACCGAGCGCGCCGTCGATTGCCATGGCCTCTTTGAGCGCGGTCTCAAGGTTCATCGTGTGGTCCTGTTCTGAAAGAGCCGAAACTTTGCGGACGAAATAATGCCAAACCTGGTCACCAGGGGACTAGTTGAAGACTAGAGTACTGTGAAATCAGCCGTAACCCGAAGGGATGTACGTGTCAGCGATCGAATCGTCCCTCGCCCGGCTCATGGAGATGCCCGGGATGACAGGAGCCGCTCTGGTGGACGCGGTCACCGGTCTTACGTACTGCGTGGTCGGAGACGCTGCCGAGGTCGGGGACGGCGGGGAAGCGGCCGAACTCACCGCCGTGATCGCGGCCCAGGTGGACCGGGTGGGGGCCGAGAGTGAGCTGGAGAGTGTGATCGTGACGAGCGTGCGCCGTTACCACGTGGTGCAGGCGGTGCGGCGCGCGGGCGACCCCGTACTGCTGGTCGCGGCGCTGGACCGCGACCGGACGAATCTCGCCCTGGCGATGCGCCGGCTCACCGAACACGCGGAAGGTGTGCTCGCATGAGCGGTGTCTCCGACCCTCAAGGGTCCTCGCAGCCGGTCCCGTTGGGGACGGGGCCCTCGGACACCCCGGCGCCGCGCAACGTCACGGCGTTGCTCGTACGGCTGCAACAGGAGCGCTACAGCGGTACGGTGTCGGTCTCCGGGGCGCCTGGAGGAACGATTCACCTCAGGAACGGCCTGATCAGCGCGATCGAAACCCCCGGGACTCCCTCGGTCGAGTCCGCCCTGCTGAAGTCGGGCCGGATCGACGACGAGGGGTGGGCGTCCGCCCTCGCGGCGGCCCAGGACACGGACGGTCTCGGGGCGGCCCTCGTCGGCCAGGGACTGGTGGGCGAGACCGAGTTGGAGGTCCTCTGCACCGCGACGATGTACGAGGGAGCCTTCGCGATGGCGCTCACCCGGCCGGACGGCTGGGAGGTCTGCGGGCCCACCCAGACCGTACTCGGGGGGTATCCCGCGCAACCGCAGGACGTCGCCGAGGAGACCGCGCGGCGGCTGGCGTTCGTCACCGGCCGCTGGGGGTCACCGGGCGAGCTGGCCAGGACCCGGCTGCGGCCCTCGGCGAGCGCGGAACGGGCCGCCGGCAGGCTGGCACCGCGCCACACCGCGCTCCTCGCCCTCGCCAACGGCCGCCGGACACCGCGCGACCTCGCCTTCTTTCTCGGCCGGGGGCTGTTCGCCGTGATGGTGGATCTGATCAGGATGGACGACCTCAAGCTCGTCCAGTGGGAAGGCGACCGGCGCCCCGCGGGCAGGCCGAGCACCGCGCCCCGCCTCCCGGGCGCGAGCGCGGGCGAGGGCGGCGGACCCGCCGAGGCGGAGCCGCGGTTGTCCGCCGGGTCCCTGCCGCGCCGGGTCCCCGGCCCCCGCCCCCAGTGGGCACCGGGCGTCAAGCCGGGGGTGGCACCGACGCCACCCGCCGGAGCGACGGCGCCGGAACACTCGGGGCGCCGGCACCCCTCAGGACAGACGGACGGCTCGTAGCCCGGCCGCGGTACGTGGCCGGAGCCTTGTAGAACGCCCCACGGCAGGACCGCTGCCGGATCATCATCAAGGAGCGAAACCATGCACGCAGACTCGTCCGTCACGCCCCTCGTCGAAGTTCTGGCCTCGCTGCGGGAACGGGTGCTGGGGGCGTCGGAAAGTGTTCTGTCCACCGCCGACGGCCTGATGGTCGCCGCCGACACCGACACACTCCAGCCGGAGTCCGTGGCCGCGCTCGCCGCGGCCACCCTGGGGCTCGGCCAGCGCATGGCGCAGCAGGCCGACGCGGGCGCGCTCCGCGATGTGGTCATCCGCTGCGCGGCCGGGCAGATCATCGTCCTCGCGGTGGGCGACCGGGCGCTGCTCTCCATCCTGGGCGACGAGGGGATGGACATCGTCGCGCTGAAGCGCGAGGCTCCCGCTCTCGTGGCCGAGTTGGTCAAGCTCCTCGAAGGAGACGTGTCCGCCTGAACCGGCGGATCCCGGGGCGGACGCGGGCGTACGGGGCGGCGGCACGGCTCCGCTCCCCGCGAGCGGTCGCCCGCCCCGGTTCGTCTCTCCTCAGTTCCGTGGCCGTCGTCTTCGCGGCTGTCGTCCCCGTGGCTGTCGTCTCCGGGGCGCCACCACGCGCAGGTCGGCCTCGATCCGGGCCACCGTCGCGAGCGGCGGGGGCAGCAGATCACGCCGTACCGACTCGATCGTGTGACGGCTCGTGTGGACCGGGACGTTGACGGCCGCGACGACGGTGCCCGTCCGGTCCGTACCCTTACGGCGACCGAGCGCAGGCCTTCCTCCAGCTCCTGGCCGACCAGCGCGTACCCCTGGCGCCGTACACGTTCCAGCTCCGCGCGCAGCAGATCGACGGAGACGGTGGTGTACGGGGTGAGAGAGGCCGGCTCGGTGCCCTTGAGGGTGTCGCGCTTCTCGGGGAGGAAGGCGATGTACGTCTGTGTGTGACGCGCACGCCAGGAGCCGTCCGAGGGCTGTCAACAACGCCTCGCACGCCCTCGCCGTTCCTTCGCCGGTCTCCCAACTCCCCTGTCATACGCGGCTGATGAGGCCGTACGCGCACCGTTGACCCGTGGCTGCGGGTGCCCCTATGTTCCCGCTGGGAAAAGCTGTGCGGGTTGCGCACGGTCGGTCCGCCGGAAGTGCCGTCCCGGCAAAGGGGGGTTCATGCGTCGACTGCCCATCGCGTCCATCGCCGCCGCGTTCCTGGTCACCGCGACGGCCTGCGGCGGATCCGGTTCGGGAGGCTCCGAGGGCCCGGGCGGTGCGGGCGAGGGGGCGTCGGGCTCCACGGTCCGCGTCAAGGTCGGGATCATCCCCATCGTGGATGTCGCGCCCCTGTATCTGGGCGAGAAGAAGGGCTTCTACGCCTCGCGCGGCCTCGACCTCACCATGGTGACCGCCCAGGGCGGTGCGGCGATCGTGCCCGCCGTGGTCGGCGGACAGTTCCAGTTCGGCTTCTCCAACATGACCACCCTGATGCTCGCCCAGGTCAACCGCGTCCCCGTGAAGGCCGTCGCCAACGGCATCGCGAGCGCCGGTGAACAGGGCGCCGACTTCGCCGGCCTCGCCGTGCCGAAGGGCAGCCCGGTCAAGTCCGCCAAGGAGCTGGCGGGCAAGAAGGTCGCGATCAACACGCTGAAGAACATCGGCGACACGTCCGTACGCGAATCGGTGCGCAAGGCGGGCGGCGACCCGGCCGAGGTCGACTTCGTCGAGCTGCCCTTCGACCAGATGCCCGCGGCCCTGGCCGGCGGCCGGGTCGACGCCGCCCTGGTGGTCGAACCCGCGCTGGCCACGGTCAAGAGCCAGGGCGGCACCGTCATCGCCTCCAGCTACGCCGACGTCTCGCCCGATCTCACCGTCGCGATGTACTTCACCTCCACCGCGTACGCCCGGCGGAACCCGGAGACGGTACGGAAATTCCAGGAGGCCACCGCCGAGTCGCTGGAGTACGCCAACAGCCACCCCGACGAGGTCCGCCAGATCCTCACCACCTACACCAGGATCCCCGAGACGCTGCTCCGGAACATGAACCTGCCCCGCTGGCCCGCCCAGCCCGACCGTGCGTCGATCGAGAGGCTGGCGCGACTCGGTGAGCAGGACGGCACCCTCAGCTCCGCACCCGATCTGGACACCCTCCTCCCATGACCCACGGAGGCGGGAACAGCCTGGTCGACGCCGCGCTGGGGGCCGGGGGACTGGCCGCCTCCCTCGCCCTGTGGGAGCTGGCCCGGCGGACCGGACTGGTCTCCGCCGACTACCTCCCGCCCGTCGACCGGGTGGCCCGGGCCCTCGGTACCGAGCTGTCCGACCCCACCTTCTGGACCGCGCTCGGCGACACGCTCACCGGCTGGGGGCTCGGCCTGCTGATCGCCGTCGTCGCGGGGGTCACCGCGGGGATCGTCCTCGCCGTCGTGCCGTACCTGCGCGAAGTGACCGCCTCCACGGTCGAGTTCCTGCGGCCCATCCCCTCGGTGGCGCTCATCCCGCTCGCGGTCCTCCTCTACGGCACGGACCTGCGCTCCACCCTGCTGCTTGTCGTCTACGCCGCGTTCTGGCAAGTCCTCGTCCAGGTGCTGTACGGCGTCGCGGACGTCGACCCGATCGCGGAGGAGACGGCGCGCTCGTACGGGCTCGGCACCTGGGCCCGTATTCGCTACGTACTCTGGCCGACCGCCCTGCCGTACGTCATGACCGGTGTACGCCTGGCCGCCGCCGTCGCGCTCGTCCTCGCGATCACCGCCGAACTCGTCATCGGCTCGCCGGGGATCGGCGCCCGCATCGCCGTCGCGCAGACCTCGCAGGCGGTGCCGGAGATGTACGCGCTGGTCGTGGTCACCGGGTGCCTCGGCCTGCTCGTCAACGTCGGCGCCCGGGCCGTCGAACGGCGCGCGCTCGCCTGGCACCCGTCCGTACGGGGCGAGGCGGCCCTGTGAAGGACACCGCCGCCACGCCCACCGCGACGACGGCGACCCGGCGCGCGCTGCGCCAGGCGTTCCTCGCGCTCGCGCTGCCCGCCCTGCTCGTGGCCGGCTGGTGGATCGCCTCGGACTCCAGCACCAGTCTCTACGCCCCGCCGCTGCGCACCGTGGCCGATGCCTTCGGCGAGGTGTGGACGGGCGAGCGGATCGCCGACGACGTGCTGCCCAGCCTGCTGCGCCTCACGGCCGGATACGCGCTGGCCGCCGTCGCCGGAGTGGCGCTCGGCGTCGTCATCGGCTCGTACCGTCGCGTGCGCGCCGCGACCGAACCCGTCCTGGAGTTCCTGCGGGCCGTGCCGCCGCCGGTGCTCGTGCCCGTCATCATGCTCTTCGCGGGCATCGGGGACACGATGAAGATCGTGGTCATCGCCACCGGCTGCGTCTGGCCCGTCCTCCTCAACACCGTCGAGGGCGTACGGGCCGTGGACTCCGTACTCGCAGAGACCGCGCGGTCGTACGGTATCGACGGCGCCGCCCGGCTGCGCCACCTCGTGCTGCGCTCGGCGAGCCCGCGGATCTTCGCGGGGCTGCGCCAGGCCCTGTCCATCGGCATCATCCTGATGGTCATCAGCGAGATGTCCGCGGCCGGCGACGGCCTCGGCTTCGCCATCGTCCAGTTCCAGCGCGGCTTCGCCATCCCCGAGATGTGGAGCGGCATCCTGCTGCTCGGCCTCCTCGGCTTCCTGCTCTCCCTGCTGTTCCGCGCGGCCGAACGCCGGGCTCTCGGCTGGTACCACGGTCTGCGCAGGTCAAGGCGGTCGTCATGACCATCACGGAGAGGGACAGCATGCTCGACGTACGGGGGCTGCGGAAGGTCTACGAGGGGCAGGGCCGCCGGGTCGAGGCCGTCCGCGACCTCACCTTCTCCCTCGGCGCGGGCGAACTGGCCTGCCTGGTGGGCCCTTCGGGGTGCGGCAAGACCACCCTCCTCAAGTGTGTCGCCGGGCTGCTCACGCCGACCGGGGGCGAGGTCCGGCTGGCGGGGCGCCGGATCACGGCGCCGCCGCCCGGTATGGCCGTCGTCTTCCAGGAGTACGGACGCAGCCTCTTCCCCTGGATGCGGGTGCGGGAGAACGTCGAACTGCCCCTGCGTCAACGGAAGTCCCTCGACCGGGGACGGCGCGGCGCGCTGGTCGAGGACGCCCTCGCCGCCGTCGGCCTGGCCGACGCGGGCGGCGCCTACCCGTGGCAGCTCTCCGGCGGCATGCAGCAGCGGGTGGCCATCGCGCGGGCCGTGGCGTACGGGCCCGAAGTGCTGCTGATGGACGAGCCGTTCGCCGCCGTCGACGCCCAGACCCGCGCCGAGCTGGAGGACCTGGTCCGCGGGCTCTGGCGCGAGCGCGGCATGACGATCCTGTTCGTCACCCACGACATCGACGAGGCCGTCTATCTGGGGGAGCGGGTACTGATCCTCTCCGCCGCGCCCACCGTCGTACAGGAGCAGGTGAAGATCGACCTGCCCGGGGAGCGGGACCAGCTCCACACGCGGGTCGCCCCGCGCTTCGCGGAGCTGCGCACACGGGTGTACGAGCAGATACAGCTCGCCAAGCGCGGCGACGGAGCGCTCTGACGGGACGCGCCCGCACCAGCGGTCCGGCCGGGGTGTCAGCCGGGGGTCCGTCCGGGTGTTCGGAGGGCGCACGGGCGTCGTCACCCTTTGTGCCGCCGCGCAATCACAGCGTATAAACCGGCGAAGTCTATGCCCCGTGGGGCGCCTGTGCATGAGGTTGCGTGAATACGCCGAAGTGCCGTTCGGGCCGGGCTAGGCTCTCGCGATACGCGCTGAGTTGATACGTAATCAGGCACTTGTTCCCAGGTTCCTTGATTGTTCGAAAACCGACCTGAATCGACCGCCAGAGGGCTTACATGGTTCGTCTTGAAGTACCACCCAAGGAACAGGCGCCACCAAAGGAACAAACGTCACCCGGATTCCGCGCGCTGCTCCTCCCCGTCCTCCTCGTCGCCGCGGTGACCACCCTCGTGGTGGTCCTCGTCGAGGAGACCGCGCGGATACCGCTCGCGCTGTACGGAGCGGGGGCCCTGGCCGTCATCGCCTGGTGCGCCCTGGAGCTGGCGCGCCGCCGCCGGGCCATCGGCGTGCTCCACGAGCGCTACGCGTACCGGATCTCCCTGCTGGAGGGCCGCCTCGCGCAGCACGACGAGGAGAGCGTACGGCTCGGCAAGGAGCTGATGCCCGCCGCGGTGTACCGGCTCCGCCAGGGCGAATCGCCCGACGAGGTGATCCGCGCCGTGGTCGACGGCGACGAGCGCTACCGCGAACTTCCCCTTGCGCAGCGCTCCTTGCTCAAGTCCCTCCTCCAGATCGTCGACGACGAGGAGGCCATGCGCGAGTCCGCGCAGCGCTCCTTCGTCAACATCGCCCGCCGGGTCCAGGCCCTGGTGCACCAACAGGCCAGTGAACTGCGGGAGATGGAGAACGCCCACGGCCGCAACCCCGAGGTCTTCGACGACCTGCTGCGCATCGACCACGGCACCGCGCTGATCGGCCGGCTCGCCGACTCCATCGCCGTACTCGGCAAGGCCCGCCCCGGACGCCAATGGCCGAGGCCCGTACCGCTGTTCAGCGTGTTGCGCGGGGCGATGTCGCGGATCCTGGAGTACCAGCGCGTCGATCTGCACTCGATCGCCAAGATCGCGATCATCGGCACCGCCGTCGAACCGATCATCCACGCCTGCGCCGAACTCCTCGACAACGCCACCCGTTACTCACCTCCGCAGACCCGCGTCCATGTGACCGCCGTCGAGGTGCAGACGGGGATCGCCATCGAGATCGAGGACGGCGGCGTCAGCCTCAGCGAGGAGGCGCGGGCCCGCGCCGAGAACATGCTCGCGCGCGCCCAGGCCGGTATCGACCTCAACGACCTCGGCGACACGCCCCGGCTCGGCATGGCCGTGGTCGGGCGGCTCTGCCAGATGTACCACCTCCAGGTCTCGCTGCGGCAGTCGGCGTACGGCGGCGTACGCGCCGTGCTGATCGTGCCGCGCTCCATCGTGACCACCGGACCCGCGCCCGGTATCGCCCATGGCATCGGCGCCTCGGCGCTGCCCCGGGGCACCGTGTCGGACCTGCCCACGACCGATGTGCTGCGCCCCGCCAACCGTGTGCCGCGCCCGATCACCGGTCCCCGGCGTCCGGCCCCGGTCGCGGCGGCGGGGGAGGACGACGCACCGGTGGTGACGGAGTGGACGGAGAACGGACTGCCGCAGCGGCGCAGCCGGGGACGTGCCCCGCTGGGCTCGCACAACCTCGGGCTCCACTCCACCGGACACCAGGGCGGCGGCCGGTCGTACGGCTCGGCGAACGGGAGCACGAGCGGGAGCACGAACGGCGCCGCCAACGGCCAGGCCCACGGCCTGTCGAACGGTCTGCCGAACGGCCACGGCCACGGCGCCGCGGCCGGCACACCGGACGGAGCCGGCGACCGTACGCCCGAGGGCAAACCCGGACCCGGCATCTGGCTCGAAGCGTTCACGAAAGCGGTCAACGGCACCCCCGGGGAGCCGTCGGCCGGGACAGAGGAGTCGCCGGGCCGGACCGGCGATCACGGCGAATCCGACGATGTGCGGGGCAAGGGAGATCTGAAGTGATCCAGCAGCGGGCGAACTTGGACTGGATGCTCAAGGAACTCGCCGACGGGGTGCCGCAGATCCAGCAGATCGTGGTGCTCTCCGCCGACGGACTCCGGATCGCCCGGCACGGCGGCGACCCGGACGTGGCCGACCGGCTCGCGGCGGCCTGTGCCGGGCTCCAGAGCCTGGCCGCCGCGGTCGCCGCCGAGATCCCCCTCAGTGACGGCCGGATGCGGCTCGTCGTCATCGAGGTCGGGGGCGGCTTCTTCTACCTGATGGAGGCGGGCACGGGCGCCTATCTCGCGGTCCTCGCCGACGACACGGTGGACGCGGGGCTGGTCGGCGCCCGGATGCGGGACATGGTGGTCCGGATCGGAGCCCATCTCACCAGCCCGCCACGCCATGACGGGCAGGCCGGATGACCCCGCCTCCCCGACGTGAACGCCGTGGGCCCGAAGCGGACGTGGGAGACCCGGAACGGCTCTACGTGATCACCGGTGGCCCGGACGGTGCCGTACGGGCCCCGCTCGACCTGGTCACCATGATCGTGGCACAGGTGGAACCGTCCCCGACGGTCCAGCCGGAGCAGGCCGTCATCCTGCGGCTCTGCCACCGGCCGCTCTCCGTGGCCGAGATCTCCGCGTACCTCAGCCTCCCCTTCAGCGTGGTGACCGCGCTGCTGACCGAACTCCTCGCGACCGAGCTGGTCGAATCGCGCGCGCCCATCGTCCGCGCCGCCCTTCCCGACCGGTCCCTTCTCGAAGCGGTGATGCATGGACTCCAGAAACTCTGACACGATCACCGGCCCCAGGACCGAGGACATCCTGCCCACCACGGCCACCTCCGCGGTGAAGATCGTGATCGTGGGCGGGTTCGGGGTGGGCAAGACGACGATGGTCGGCTCCGTCAGCGAGATCAGGCCCCTCACCACCGAGGAGACCATGACCCAGGCCGGGGTGGGGGTGGACGACAACCGTGGTGTGGAGAGCAAGACCGCCACCACGGTCGCGATGGACTTCGGCCGGATCAGCATCACCGAACACCTGGTGCTCTACCTCTTCGGCACCCCCGGCCAGGAACGCTTCTGGTTCCTGTGGAACGGCCTCTTCGAAGGCGCCCTGGGCGCGGTGGTCCTCGTCGACACCCGCCGCCTCGAAGTCAGCTTCGACGTGATCGGACGCCTGGAGGAGCGCGGCGTACCGTTCGTCGTCGCCGTCAACACCTTCCCGGACGCGCCGCACCACCCCGTCGAGGCGCTGCGCGCCGCGCTCGACCTGCCCGAAGAGGTGCCGATGGTCGACTGCGACGCACGGCTACGGGCATCGAGCCGCGATGTGCTGCTGACGCTGATGAGCTACTTGCACCAGCTCTCCGCGCAGGCCGGCTGAGCCGCGGCCCGGCTGAGCCCCCTTCCGTCCGGGACCGCGCGGCGCCCTCTGCGCCGGTCCCGGCCTGCCCCGTACGTCGTACGCCCCCTTCCCGCCCCGACCCTCTCCCTGGAGCGACCGTGACCACCCCGTTTCCCCACCGGCCCGGGCCGGACGGCCATGGAGCGCCGCCCCCCGGCTGCCCGGCCCACGGCCTGAGCACCGGCGGACTGCCCGGCACCGGCCTGCCCACCGGGCGCGTGAACGGCGCGGGCCCCTACCCGGACGGCCCCTACCCGGACGGCCCCGTCCCGGGCGGCCCGGCACCGGCCGGGCTGCGCCGGCTGTACGGGCCCGAGGCCGAGAGCGACCCGATGGGCCTGTACGAGAAACTGCGCGCCGAACACGGATCCGTGGCGCCCGTACTCCTGCACGGCGACGTTCCCGCCTGGCTCGTCCTCGGCCACAGCGAGAACCTGCACATGACGCGGACGCCGTCGCAGTTCTCCCGGGACTCCCGGCGCTGGCGCGCGCTGCACGACGGCAGCGCGCCGCCCGACCACCCCCTGGCGCCGATCTTCACCTGGCAGCCCATCTGCGTCTTCGCCGACGGCGCGGAGCACGAGCGGCTGCGTGGCGCGGTCACCGACTCGATCGCGCGCATCGACCACCGGGGCGTACGCCGCTACATCAACCGCTACAGCAACCGGCTCGTCAACGAGTTCTGCCAGGCCGGGCAGGCCGATCTCGTCAGCAGCTTCGCCGAGCACCTGCCCATGATGGTGATGGCGCAGATCATCGGAATGCCGGAGGAGTACAACGAACGGCTGGTCCAGGCGGCCCGCGACATGATCAAGGGCACCGCCACCGCCAACGAGAGCAACGCGTACGTGATGGCCGCCCTGACCCGGCTGGTCAAGCGGCGCCGTATCGCCCCGGAGGAGGACTTCGCGACCTGGCTCACCCGGCATCCGGCGGGGCTGACGGACGACGAGGTGAGCCAGCATCTGCGGCTGGTGCTCATCGCCGCGTACGAGACCACCGCCAACCTGATCGCCAACGCGCTGCGCATGGTGCTCACCGACCCCCGGTTCCGCGCCCAGTTGAGCGGTGGCCACATGACCCTGCCGGAGGCGGTCGAGCAGACCTTGTGGGACGAGCCGCCGTTCACCACGATCTTCGGCCGCTGGGCGGTCGGCGACACCGAACTGGGCGGGCAGCAGATCAAGGCGGGCGACGCGCTGGTCGTCGGGATCGCCGCCGCCAACGTGGACCCGGTGGTACGGCCCGACCTCGACGCGTCCATGCAGGGCAACCGCGCGCATCTCGCGTTCAGCGGCGGGCCGCACGAGTGCCCGGGGCAGGACATCGGACGCGCCATCGCCGACACCGGGATCGACGCGCTGCTGCTGCGCCTGCCGGACCTGCAACTGTCGGTGGAGGAGGACGAACTGCGGTGGTCGGCGGCGTTGATGTCGCGTCAGTTGCGGGAACTGCCGGTGACGTTCGCGCCCCGGCCGCCCCAGGACGTCACCGGACCGCCGAACGCGACGTCCCCCGTACCGCGTCCGCGGTGGCAGGTGGACTCGCCCTCGCCCGGCACCGTACCGGGTGCGCGGTACATCCCGGTGGCGGCGACGCCACCGCCCTCCGAGGACGGCGCCACGGCCGGGGGACCGGTGCCGGTACCGGTGGCGCCGGTTCCGGCTCCGGTTCCGGAGCAGCGGACGGGCAGCAGCGCGCCCCGGCGGGCGTGGCGGGCCGTGGCCCGCTGGTGGCGCGGGTACTGACGGACGGGGAGGGCGAAGGTGTCGGGGGACGGGTCAGCGCGCCGGGGCGAGCTGGTCCCACCACCAGGCGATCCCCGGGACGGGAAGCGGCTCCAGGCTGTTGTCGGCCGGCTGCTGCTTCCACCAGCCGCCGGGCGGAGTCCGCGGGCCCGAGGACACGGTGTAACGGGGGCAGCGCGAGGCCCAGTCGAGATGGCCCCGGACGAACTGGCCGAGCGCCCGCACATAACGGCGCAGACTCTCGTCAGCCTCTTCCTCGACCTGCGCGGCCAGCCGGTCGAAGAGCACCATCACCCGGTCCCGCATCGCCACGACCCGGACGAGGGCGCGCTCCGGGTCGCACCCCTGTTCCTGGCACACCACATCGATCAGATTGAGGTCGTCACCCGCCCGCTCCAGCTCCTTGTTGCGGGAGTAGAGGTCGTTGTCCCAGCTCACCAGCGTCCAGGTGATCTCCGTGAGGGCCCGTACGCGCGGGTCCTGGAGATCCTCGTCGGAGACGGAGAAGCCGCCGACGATCTCGATCATGGCGGTGGACGGTGCCATCCCGATGGCCCGCATCCACAGCATGACGTAGTCGTCGACCGACGGCAGCCGGGCGTCGCTCCGCCAGGACGCCTCCCACACCAGCCCCGAGGTGTAGACGCGCATCGCCTCGGTCACCCGGCGGAGCTGGCGGGCCGAGGCGTACGGCTCCAGCTCCAGCCGGATCCGGCGCAGCGCGGCGGTGTGCGGCGAGTCGTCCGCCGAACGCGACTCTGGCGCCTCCAGGGCACGCATGATGCGCGAGGTCTCCTGGGCCAGGAGATCCGCCGTCACCGCCGACTCGTCGCAGACCCCGTCGTCCAGGGAGAAGAGGACGGCGTGCAACTTGGCCATCAGGGCGAGGGGTTCGAGCCGTCCGTACGGCATCGTCGACGCGGCCAGTCCGCCGAAGTCGCAGACGGCGAGACGTTTGAGCTGCCGCTCGTCCTCGTCGAGCCGCTGCCCTCGCATCCACCGTACGGTCCGGTCGTTGAGAGTGTCACCCGATCGGTGCCGGGCGGGCGGAACCGGGCAGTAGAACGGCACGGCCGGAAGCTGCTGAGCCAGGCGCTGTTCCGAGACACAGGGCACGATCGGCCTCCAGTTGCGGGGACGGGCGGAGTGCGGTGGGCTGACGAGGCGCGATGTCGTGGGGGACGAGGCGTAGTGGAGCGTATCCGGCCCTGTCGGATCGTCAACAGCGGTTCATGTGACCGCTGCCTGGCCTGAATTGACTGATTGTGAGCTGTCCTGATCAAGCTGGTAGGCGTTCGGGTGAACCCCGTGGACGACCGCTTCCCGCCCCCTGGTGCGGACTTCCCCGCGCCGTCGCGCGCCGTCATCCGCCTCCTCGCCACGCCCCGGGCGGAGCCCGCGACGGGGCTCCCGGCCGCGTTTTTGGTCACGGCCCGTGTCCGGACCGTACGGAATCGACCCGTCTCCGGATCGCTGACACTACGTCAATGAGGGGTCCCGTGAGCAGACGAACTGACCCGATCCATCTCAGCGCGGCCTCCGTCCTCCGGCCGTGATCAACGCCGCACGCGGAAGCGGCGGAAGAAGGACCGGACGTCGTCGACGAAGAGGCCAGGCTGTTCCAGGGCGGCGAAGTGGCCGCCTCGGTCGAACTCCGTCCAGTGGACGACGGGATGGTCCCGCTCGGCGAGCCGCCGGACCGGACGCGCGAGATCTCCGCCGAAGACCGCGACACCGGTCGGTGTGGGGTACGGCTCGCGCGCGGGGACGGAAGGGGCACTGGCGTGCGGGGACCGGGCGTGTTCCCAGTACAGCCGCGCCGACGAACTCGCCGTACGGGTCAGCCAGTAGAGCATCACATTGGTCAGCAGCCGGTCCCGCGGCACCGCGTCCTCCGGTACCTCCGCCGAGTCCGTCCACTCGGCGAACTTCTCCGCGATCCAGGCGAGTTGGCCGACGGGCGAGTCGGTGAGGGCGTATCCGAGGGTCTGCGGCCGGGTGCTCTGGACGAGCGCGTACCCCGACATCTCGGCGTACGCGGCGGCCGTTCGGCGCAGCCGGTCCCGGTCGTCGTCGCCGAGCGTGGCGGCCACGGCCGGATCGTCGGGCTCCCGTGTCAGCAGGGTGTTGACGTGGACGCCGACGACATGGGCGGCGTCCACACGGCCCAGTTCGAGGGTGACCGCGTGGCCCCAGTCGCCGCCCTGCGCGCCGTAGCGGTCATGGCCGAGCCGCCTCATCAGCTCCGCCCATGCCCGTGCGACGCGGCGCACCTCCCAGCCGGGGCCGGTGGTCGGCCCGGACAGCCCGTAGCCGGGGAGGGAGGGGATCACCAGATCGAAAGCGTCGCCGCCCGCCGACGCCGGAGGATCCGTCAGCGGCCCGATCACATCGAGGAACTCGACGACGGAGCCGGGCCAGCCATGGGTGAGCAGCAGCGGCAGCGCGCCGGGCCGGGGCGAGCGGATGTGCAGGAAGTGCACCGTGGCGCCGTCGATCTCCGTCGTGAACTGCGGGAAGCCGTTGAGTTCTGCCTCCTGGGCGCGCCAGTCGTAGCCGTCGGCCCAGTACGCGGTCAGCTCCTGGAGATAGCGGAGCGGCACGCCCTGCGACCATCCGGCGCCGGTGGCGGCGGCGGGCCAGCGGGTCGCCGCCAGCCGGGCGGAGAGTTCGTCCAGCTCCTGCTGCGGTACGGCGAGGGTGAAGGGGGTGAGCGCGCAGGAGACGGAGGATGTGGAGGGGGAAGGGGAGGGAGGAGGGGCGGGGGAGGCGTTCATGGGCGGTCCCTGTCGTCGTCGTCCCGGCCGGCGCCCCCGGCATCGGCCGGAACGTCGGTCCGGTCACTGTCGTCCCCGCCGTCGTCCGGACCGTCCGCCAGGGCCCGCGCGGCGGCCACTTCCGTATCGTCCCAGCCGATCGAGCCGGTCCGCATCCGCTGGCCGCCCTGCTCGTCGATCCAGCGGTGGTGCGCCTCCCAGGCGGCCTGCTTGCTGGTGCCCAGGGCCGCCCCGATCCGCGACCAGGACGCGCCGGCGCTGCGCGCCGACCGTACGGAGAGCTGCCGCCCGTACGCCGCCTTGCGGGCGATCAGCTCGCCCAGCGCCAGCAGCTCCAGCGTCTCCTCGCGGCTCAGCGCGTCGGAGTCGACGTCCGGTGCGGGGGTCGCGCCGTCCGCGCCCTCCTCGTCCTCGCCGGGGGCGGACAGTGACTCGCGGGTACGCAGCTCGTCGTAGCGCGCGACGGCGGTGCGCAGCGTGAAGCGGTTCTCCAGCTCGTCGGGGGTGGACATGGGCCGAGTCTTCCGTCAGGGCAGCTTGACGTCAAGGCTTCTTGACGCGCGTCCGGCCCGGACATGACGGTGGGCCCCTTCCGGAGAAGGAGCCCACCATCATGTGGTGCGCCGCCCCCGTCCCCACGGTGCGGCGCGGACGGACCGTCGTCATCCGCTCGGAACGACGGTCCGCCGGTCAGGGGTGCGCGCCGGTCCGCAGACCGAGCGCGGGAAAGACCGCGGCCTCCAGGAACCGCGTGAGATACGCCTCGTCCGCGTGCCGTCCCTCGGTCGTCGGCCGCGCGCGCATCACACCGATGAGCTGGGCGGCCACGAACTCGATGGCGGGGTTGTCCGCGGCCAGCTCGCCCCGGGTCACGGCGCGCTCCAGCATGGCCCCGATGGCCGTGATCTCCGGTTCGATGAGCGTTTCCCGCAGCGCGAGCAGCAGCTCCGGGTTCTGTGACGCGGCGTGGGTGAGCGCGTGCAGCAGCGCCGTGTCGCGACCCGCGCCGAGCGCCGCCACGCGGACCGCCGCCCTCAAGTCCCCCTCCAGCCCGCCGGTGTCGACGTCCGCGAGCAGGGCGCACCGGGTGCCGCGCAGTGCGGCGGCGACGAGCTGCGGCTTCGTACGCCACTGCCGGTAGAGCGTGGACTTGCCGCAGCGGGAGCGGGCGGCGACGCCCTCCATGGTCAGTGCGTCGTAGCCGCTCTCCCTGAGCAGGTCGAGAGCCGCCTCGTACAACTCAAGCTCCCGTTCCGGGGTGATTTTGGAGCGGCGCTGCGGCGTCATCGTCTCTCCTCGGCTCCGGCACTCACACACATCGATACGCCAGTGTACCGATACGCCAGTGTACCGAAACGAATCCGTTTCGGTACACTGGCGTATCGATAGGGCGTGGTGCAGACCCCGCCGCCGTACCACCACGTCGTCGCAGGGCGCCGTGTCGTCCACCCAAGGGGGTCGGGTGCATCTCCACACCCGCACTGGGCCCGCCGAACGGAAGCAGAACCCTTCCGCCCGACCGCCCCTCGTACGAGAGCTGACGCTCGTCAGCGGACTCTTCCCGGTCCACACGGCGGGAGCGGTCCGATGAGCGCCGGGATGACGGCCGCGGTGGCGCTCTCCCTGATCTCCGCCGTCGCCTACGCCTGCGCCGCCGTCGCGCAGGAGCGCCTCGCCGCCCGTACGGAGCAGGGCGTTCCGCTCCTCACGCTGCTGCGCAGGGGCGCCTGGTGGTCGGCCGTCGGGCTGAACGCGACCGGCGCGCTGCTCCATGTCGTGGCGCTGACCTACGGCCCGCTCACGGTCGTCCAGCCGCTGGGCGCGCTCACGCTCGTCGCCGCCGTACCGCTGGGGGCCCGCCGCGCCGGACGCCAGGTCAGCAGGGGCGAGTGGCGCGGCACGGCGTTCACGCTGGCCGGTCTCGCGATCATCCTGCTGACGGCGGCGGGGGCCGCCCCCGAACGGACGCTCACCCTGTCGCAGGCGCTCGGTGTCGCGGGGGTCGCGATGGCCCTGGTCGCCCTGCTGAGCAGGCCGGGAGCCCGGCCTGGGCTGCGGCACGCGGCGGCCTCAGGGATCATCTCCGGCGTCGCCTCCGCCCTCACCCAGACGGTCACCGTCGCCGCCACGGAGCGCGACGGGGCCACCGGCGCGCTGCCGCTCTGGCAGGTGGGGGCCGTGGCCCTGGTCGTCGCGGCCTTCGCCTCGGGTGGTCTGCTGCTCTCGCAGACGGCCTACCGCGGCGGCCTGGGAGCCCCGCTCGCGGTGCTGACGCTCGCCAATCCGGTCGCCGCGTCCGTCATAGGGCTGGCGCTGCTGGGCGAAGGGCTTCAGGGCGGCGAACTGGGCGTCGCCGCCGCACTCGTGGGCGCCGTGGTCGCGGGGCGCGGCGTGGTGCTGCTGACGCGGACCGCCGCGGCGCTTCCACGGACGGCGGAACCGACGGCCGTGGAAGCGCCGACGAGCG
>NZ_JBHZEJ010000007.1:128444-170291 GCF_042756365.1 Streptomyces sp. NPDC059092 | reverse complement strand
GGGCGGGCGTGGGGGCGGGTGCGGGCGGGGCGGGCGCGGCCTGGGCGGCGGCCTGCGCGGCCTGCGCCGCGGCGGCGGCCCGAGCGGCGGCAGCGGCCGGATCCTCCACCGGAGCGGGCGGCGGTACGGCGGCATGGCTGTCCGGACCGGGAACGTACCCGGCCGCGGGCCCGCCGCCGGAGAAAGCGGCCCCGGCGACCGAGGCCGAGGCGGCGCCTCCCCGTTCCAGCCGGTCGAGGCGCGCCTGGACCGAACGCTCGTCGTCGAACGCCGCAGGCAGCAGCACCCGCGCGCAGATCAGCTCCAACTGGAGCCGAGGCGAGGTCGCGCCCCGCATCTCCGTCAGCCCCGTATTGACGAGATCGGCGGCCCGGCTCAGCTCGGCCGCCCCGAAGACGGACGCCTGGGCCTGCATCCGCTCGACGACATCGGCGGGGGCGTCGATCAGCCCCTTCTCCCCCGCGTCCGGCACGGCCGCCAGAATCACCAGATCCCGGAGCCGCTCCAGCAGGTCCGCGACGAAGCGCCGCGGATCGTTCCCGCCCTCGATGACCTGATCCACGACCTCGAAGGCCGCGCCCCCGTCGCCCGCGGCGAACGCGTCCACCACGGCGTCCAGCAGCGAACCGTCCGTATACCCGAGCAGGGCCGTGGCCATGGCGTACGTCACACCGTCGTCGGCGGCGCCCGCCAGCAACTGGTCCATCACGGACATCGAGTCACGCACGGACCCGGCACCGGCCCGTACGACCAGGGGCAGCACCCCGTCCGCGACGACGGCGCCCTCCCTGTCGCACACCTCGGCGAGATAGTCGCGCAGCGTCCCGGGCGGCACCAGCCGGAACGGGTAGTGGTGCGTACGCGACCGGATCGTCCCGATGACCTTCTCGGGCTCGGTGGTCGCGAAGATGAACTTGAGATGCTCCGGCGGCTCCTCGACCACCTTCAGCAGGGCGTTGAACCCCGCCGAGGTGACCATGTGCGCCTCGTCGATGATGTAGATCTTGTAACGACTTCCGGCGGGCCCGAAGAACGCCTTCTCCCGCAGATCACGCGCATCGTCCACACCACCGTGCGAAGCGGCGTCGATCTCGATGACGTCGATCGACCCCGGCCCGTTCCTGGCCAGGTCCTGGCACGACTGACACGTACCGCACGGCGTGGGCGTCGGCCCCTGCTCGCAGTTCAGACAGCGCGCGAGGATGCGCGCGCTGGTCGTCTTCCCACAGCCACGCGGCCCGCTGAACAGGTAGGCGTGATTGACCCGGTTGTTGCGCAGGGCCTGCTGCAGCGGGTCAGTGACATGCTCCTGCCCAATGACCTCGGCGAACGACTCGGGGCGATAACGGCGGTACAGCGCAAGGGACGACACACCTACGACGATATCGGCCCCCTACGACAAAGCCCCCTACCCCCGCCACCCACAACGCAAGCGCCCCCCACGCACCCGCCAGAGCCAACCTACCCTTGCTGCCTTCCGGCCCTGGGGGAGTTCAGTCAGATAGCGCCACGTGAGGGGCTCCGCACACAGTACCCGATCCCGGCCCCCGCGAACGAGTTCGCGAGCACGGCCCAGCGTCTTGTATTGTTTGCGGCGGAGGATTCGCCTAGTGGCCTAGGGCGCACGCTTGGAAAGCGTGTTGGGGGCAACTCCTCAGGGGTTCGAATCCCCTATCCTCCGCCATTGCTCTCACCGGGCAATACGTCGAAGGCCCCCGCTGCTCGCAGCGGGGGCCTTCGACGTGCGTGGTCTCAGTTCTGGTCTCAGTGTCGTTCCCTCTTGGTCTGGGGGCTCTGCGCCCGCTCGATGCGGCATGGCTCGTGGGGCACAGGCTGAGGAACAAAGACGGCACCTTCCCTCAGGAACGAAGTGGTCGACCGTGTCGGCCAGGTGGTCGCCGCAGTGAACTGCACGGCGGGAGCCCTACCCGCGCCACAGAAGTCCTGGCGCTCGGTGCCTCCCACTCCGGCGCCCGCGCGGCCGTTCCGCTTCGGCGGGAACGGCTGGCCGCCCCGGCGAATCCGGCTGGCCGTTGAGCAGGATGGCCTGCCAGACCTGTTCCTGGAGGGCCAGGATGCAAGATCCGCAGGCGTACGTCACGTCTGAGCACCTGCGGCCTTCACCGGACCGAGCCACAGAACGCGAGTCCACTGCTGGCCTCAGTAGAGCCCGCAGAAGCCGTCCACCCACGCGTTGCCGTCGTCGGTGACCGCCGGAGTGGGCGGACCGCCACGGGCGAACTCGGCTGTGCCGTGTATCACCTGATGCGGTACGGCCACTTCCATCAGCACGGCCCCTCCCTTGCGGTCAGCGGCCCAGGGCAGATGCCGGAGCCGATCCGGCGTTCTTCTTCTCCCCGTCGGCGAAGAGGAGGGTGGGCTCGGCCAGGATGTCGCGGCCGGCCTCGCTCTTGCAGATCTCGTCGACGCTGCCGAACCTGGCTTCGGAGTAGTCGAGTTCGAGCAGTGCGGCGGCCTGTCGGACGGATGCCTCGTCGGGGCCCTCGATCTCGACGAACGTCGGAAGGTCCGGCCAGGTGTCGAAGGCGAAGGCGACCTCGCCCAGGCGCCACTCCTCGCGGTAGTTCTCCTGGTGACGGACCTCGCGCATGCCGACGTTCCGGAGAATCTTGGCCATGGCGTGCAGGTCCGCGACTCCGGTCTCGATCTCTGTGGTGCCGTCGATCGTGGTGGCGTCGGTGACCTGTTTGAGCGTGAGCGTCGAGCGCGTGCCCTCGTCGCGCAGGCATACCCAGGCACCGCCGTCGAGAGCGTCGTTCTCGAAGATCTTGCGAGTGAGGAGGGTGCGCGGGAATGCCTGGACCGCACCGAGCGCGGTCGGCCGGGCCTGAAGGCCGGCTACGTCGATGGCCAGGAACTTGGCCTCGTACTCGTGCTTCATGAGTCCTTCTTCCCCTGGTGATGGGCGGAGTCGGGTGTGTGAGCCGCAAGGACCAGGCGTGTTGGGGGCAACCCCTCACGAGTTCGGATCTCGCATCCTCCGCAATTGCTCTCACCAGGCAGTACGTCGAAGGGCCCCACCGCGAGATGGGGCCCCTCGACGCGTGGTCAACGGGGCAACCGAACAGCCTCGGAGCGATTTCCGTCGTTCCAGATGTAGACACCGACGGTGCCCGCGCCGTACCAACTCTCCGGTCCCATCTCGGCCGTGGGAGACGGGTACTCGCTGATGGACTCCCGAACTTCGCCCGGGTCCACTCGCGTGTACGGCTGATTGAAGACCAGAGCGGGCCTGCCGGTGGTCCGGGAAAGCCACGTGGTCGTGTGGTCGTAGAACCTTGGTCGGTCTTGGCACTGCCTCTTGGCGCAGCGGCCCTTGTCGAGCCAGTGAAGCCCGGATGAACACCCCGTGTTGCCGCTCTTGAGGTCGTGCTGGTCCGCCCAGTCCAACAGGTCCGCACGCATTCGGACGTAGACGTTCGGGCCGTAGGGCCAGTCCACGCCGTCTGCGTCACGGCTGAGCACGCCTCGGGCTCGGTCATCCAAGAAGCTGATCAGATCCTTCTGATCGGTGCTCTGGCACCGCCAGCACCACCACTTCGCTTCACCGATCCCGGAGTCGAAAAACAGCCCCTGCCGGGATCGTCCGCATCCCTCGCAGTCATACATGACCTTGCTCCTTCGCTTCTCGTCGGGCCCGGTTCGGTGCCATGGAGAACGGTCCTGCCGTTCGGAATCGCCAGTCATGACCTGGAGTTACGTTCTAACTACCCCCAGTCATGGGCCAATCATCGCGTGGGGCGCGCTTCAACGGGTCCGAACCGCAGAGCTGATCAAGCCGCCACATCAAGGCGGGCCCTCTCCGCAGCACTCGTTGTCCTGGTAGTTGCCAGAAAGGGGCATTTTGTGATCTTCGACGACGAATATCGGCGTCATCAGCCGGGGAGATGCCTGGATATATCAAGAGAGATATACTCTCGGTTCCAGCTGATATCTCCGGAGGTGCCCAATGAGTCGTACAGTGATCGATCTCGACGACGAGCTGCTGGCCGACGTGGCTCAAGCGCTGGGGACCGGCACCAAGAAGGACACGGTCAACAGTGCTCTGCGCGAGGTACTCGAGAACCGCCGGAGGGCCCTCGCTCTCACTCGGCTGCGGGCCGCGGCGAGCGAGGGAGGCTTCGATCTGGAGCTCTTCGAGGACAAGAGGAACTACCGGCGGTGAGCGCGGCACAGTTCCTGATCGACACGAGTGCGCTCGCCCGGTTCCTCCGCGGCGATGCCGAACAGTACGGCTGGGACCAGGCTGCTTCGGCCGGACTCATCGCGACCTGCCCCGTCACCGAGCTGGAGTTCTTCTACAGTGCCCGCTCCGCCGCGGACCGCGCGCGCGGCATCGAGGATCTGCAGTCGCTTTTCGGCTGGGTGCCCGTCGATGACCGCGCGTACGATCGCGCTTGGCAGGTTCAGGAACTGCTGACCCAGCGTGGCCAACACCGCAGCGCCGGAGCCGTTGACCTCATCGTTGCCGCCACCGCAGAGCTACAGGGACTGACCCTCCTGCACCGCGACCACGACTTCGCGTGCGTCGCTGCCGTCACCGGCCAGGCCATGCAGTGGTACGGCCCGGAGCCCGGCAAATGAACGCCCTCGTGGTCTCAGTCCTGGTCTCATTCACCGACGTGCGCCACAGTCCGGCAAGCAGGTAACCGGTGACTGCGCCGCAGGTCGGAACGCTGGCGACCGGCCCCGGACAACCGCGCGAAGGCTTGGACAGCGTGTTGGGGGCAACCCCTCACGAGTTCGCATCTCGTATCCTCCGCCATTGCTCTCACCGGGCAATACGTCGAAGGTCCCCGCAGCTTGCCGCGGGGACCTTCGACGTTGGTGGTCTCCGTACAGTGCTGGGTCGACGCAGGAAGGATCTTCCTCCTCGCTGAGCAGGGCTTCGTGATCCGGTTGACGGTCCGGCGTTTCATCAGCCCGATGAGCAGCCGCGCCGGGAATCAGCGTGAAGCTGGTCAGCCTGTCGGATATCCGGGTGGGCGATGGTGTTCCACGCGGCGGGCGTGATCGCCGCGAACAGGACGGCGGGGACGACCAGCGGCGTTACGTGTCACCCCTGCGGGGCGGGGTGGGAGGGGCGCCGGTTATCGTCGCAGCGCTCTGAGCCACTGGTCTGCGACGACATGGCTGAGCCGCGGGAAGTCGAGGGCCGCGGGTGCGAGGAGCTGCTGCATGCCGATTCCGCGCAGCTGTCCCAGGACCGCGATCGCGGTGGCGTCGGGGTCGGCCTCCGTGCGGATCTCACCCTCGGCGATTCCGGCGGCGATGTCGGCGCGCAGATCCGCGCGGAAGCCGTCGTCGCGTTCCTGGAAGACGGCGGAGAGCTCGGGCGAGGTCGCGGCCTCGACCCACAGCAGCAGGAACGCCCGGCCGGCCACGGCACCGTCGCCCATTCTTCTGATGTAGCCGTCGATCAGCGCGATCAGGTGGTCGAGACCGGGTGGCATCTCGCCGATGCCGGGGACGAATCCGCTCTGGCTGGACTCGGCGAGTGCCTGGAACAACGCCTGCTTCGAACCGAAGTGGTGGGTGACGATACCTCGGCTGTACCCCGCGCGCTCACCGACGGCCGCCAGGGTGGCCGACCGCACGCCCGTCTCCACCACGACCTCCGCCGCGGCCTTCAGCAGGGCGGACCTCGTCGCGGTGCGCCGTTGGAGTTGCGTGCGGCGTTCGCCGCGTGATGACGCGGCGGGGGGCTTCTCGGCCTTCTCGGCTGGCATGAGCCGCAGTCTAGCGATCCCCAGTTCACTTGCGTGTCGTCCAACAAGTATGTGACGATGGGCGTGCAACCATCGGGCCGTCGGAGAGGTGACTACTGATGAGGGTCGTGTTCGTCAACGGCAATCCGGAGAACGCCGCGATATGGGACCTGCTCTGCGACGAGCTGCGCGGAACCGATGCCGTCCGGCTGTCTCCCCCTGGATTCGGGGCGCCCGTCCCGGAGGGTTTCGGGTGCACTGTCGCCGAGTACCGGGACTGGCTGGTCGGCCGGCTGGAGGCGATCGGCGAGCCGGTACACCTTGTCGGGCACGACGTCGGCGGAAGCACGGTGGCGTCGGTCGCCATGAAGAGGCCGGACTTGCTGCGGAGCTGGGTCAGCGACTCGCTGGGCGTGTTCCACCCCGACTACGTGTGGCACGACCTCGCCCAGCAGTGGCAGACGCCCGGCGTGGGTGAGGAATCCGTTGCCAGGTTGATGGGTGGCAGCCTGGAGGAACGCGCCGAACGTTTGATGGCGAGGGGCATCCCCAGGCCCGTAGCCCTCCGGATCGCCCCCGCCCAGGGACCGGAGATGGGGCGGGCGATCCTCGCGTTCTACCGCTCCGCCGCCCAGCCGGTCATGGCCGAACTCGGGCGAGATCTCGCCGATGCGGCGAAGCGACCGGGCCTCGCGATCATCGGTACGGATGACCGGTTCGTCGGCTCGGAGGAGTTGCGACGCGATTCCGCGGCAAGAGCTGGGGCCGAGACCGCCGTCCTGCGCGACATCGGGCACTGGTGGATGGTCCAGGACCCCGCTCGCAGCGCGCGTACACTCACCTCGTTCTGGGCCGGCTGCGAGCACTGCTGCCCAGCGGGGGACACGGGCTGATCGGTCTGTCGGAGCGGGTCCGCCTGGCCGGAGGCACCATCGAGTCCGGGCCCACCGGTGACGGCGGCTTCCGGATCGACGCCGCGCTGCCCATGTCCGTACCCGGAGCGGCCGCGACCGGAGCGTGACCCCGCCGGGCGCGGTGGCGCTCCGTCGAGGCCGGGCCTTTCAGGTCAGCCCGGCGTCGTGGGTGATGAGCGCGACCTGGGTGCGGTTGGCGGCGTCGAGCTTGGTCATGATCCGGCTGAGGTGGACCTTGACCGTGGACGGGCTCACGACCAGGTCGGTGGCGATCTCGGAGTTGCTGCGGCCCTGCGCGACCGCCACGGCGACCTCGCGCTCGCGGGCGGTCAGCTCCGCCATCCGCGATCGTGCCCGCGGGGCGACCGCGCCCGTGGCGAAGGCGGCCAGCAGCCTGGTGGTGATGCGCGGTGAGAGCATCGCCTCGCCGCGCGCGAGGACCCGTACCGCGTCGGCCAGTTCGCGCGGCGAGGCGTCCTTGAGCGCGCAGGCCTGCATCCTCGACTCCGGCGGGCCGATGGTCACGGGCCGTCCCGGGCGGTGGGAACTGATCGGGGCGACCAGCCGCGACGGCGACGCCGACCCGAAGTGCGCCACCGGGCCCGGCATCTACACCGATCTGACGGCCCATCGCGCATGGATCGAGCGGGCCACCGCGACGTGATCGGCCCGTCCGCCGCCGTCAGCCGGCCGACGGGGTCCAGTCGGCGGGCAGGCCGGACTGGGCGAGTACGGCGCCGAGGCTGTAGAAGTCCTGGTCCGAGGCGATCCTGCGGGGGTTGTCGAGGTCGAGAAGGACGGCCATCGGTACGGCGAAGGGCTTGGGCGCGCCCTTGATGTGGCCGGAGTAGACGGCCTCGATGGTGATGTGGTCGCCGTCGCGGTGGGCGGCGCGCACGGTGGCGTGGACGTTGTCGATCGCGCTGTCGGTACGGGCCTTCCACCCGGAGATCTCCTCGCGGCCCCGGAGGGTGACACCGAGGGCCTGGTCGGTGTAGGTGGCGTCGGCGGTGAACAGGGCGCCGAGCGCCTTGGGGTCGGTGCCGTTCCAGGCGGCGGCCCAGTCGGTGACGATCTTCGGCTGGTGCCGGTGGTCGTGCTTCACCAAGGAGGGGGAAGCCGAGGGTGAGGGGGAGGCCGCGTGGGCGGTCGTGGTGCTGAGCGTGGCCGTGACGACCGCGGCGCAGATCAGCGTGGTCATGGTGCGGAGCGGGCTGAGCTTCATGGTGACGGTCCTCCGGGCGGGTGGCGAGTCGGTGCCGCGAAGCCTTCGTCCTGTCGACGAGTCCGGCGGAGGCGGCGCCATGGGGCGTTCGCCACCGCGGCCCACCCCTTCCCGGAAGGAAGCTTCGCGTTAGTTAGAAGCTATAACCATCGTGGCGTGAAGGTCAAGCGTGTTGGTGATACCCCCTCACCACACGGAAGGGCCCCACCGTTCACGGTGGGGCCCTTCGACACGTCCGGTCAGGGGACGGCCTGTCCCTGGCTCACACGAGGAGCGGCAGCGACACCAGGCCTCGCATCAGCCGTGTGTGCCGCCACTCCAACTCCTCCGCCGGGACCGCCAGTCGGACGTCGGGGAAGCGGGACAGGAGCGCCCCGAGCGCGAGTTCGCCCTCGGCCCGTGCCAAAGGGGCTCCCACGCAGCGGTGGATGCCGTGGCCGAACGCCAGGTGCCCCGTGGCGTCACGGTCGAGGTCGAGGTGGTCCGGAGCGGCGAACCGGGCCGGGTCGCGGTTGGCGGCGCCGGGGGCGATGAGGACCGGGACGCCCGCCGGGATCTCGGTCCCGCCGAGCGTGAGCGCTTCCGTGCTGTAGCGGAACGTGGCGATCCCGACCGGCGAGTCGAAGCGCAGCAGCTCGTCCAGGGCACTCCCGAGCAGCCCCGGCTCCGCTCCCAGCCGTGCCAGCGACTCCGGGTGCTGAAGGAGCGCCAGGGCCGCGTTGCCGATGAAGTGGGTGGTGGTTTCGTGGCCGGCCACCAGCAGGAGCACGCCGAGCGAGACGAGTTCGTCCTCCGTCAGCCGGTCCTCGGCGTCCCGTACGGCGATGAGGTCGTCGAGCAGGCTCTCGCCGGGCGAACGGCGCCTGGAGGCGACCAGGTCGGTCAGGTAACCGGCGAGGGCGTGTGAGGCGGCGTCGATCCGCCCCGGGTCTCCGGCGGCGAACAGCTCGCCCGACCAGGTACGCACGAGCGGGCGGTCGGCTTCCGGTACCCCCAGCATCTCGGAGATGACGGTGACCGGCAGCGGGACCGCGAGGCTCGCGACGAGGTCCACCGGGCCGTGCTCCGGCCAGGCGTCGAGCAGTTCGCCGACGAGGCCGGCGATGTACGGGCGCATCCGCGCGACCGCACCGGTGGTGAACGCCTTCGTCACCAGCGTACGGAGCCGCGCGTGCTGCGGGGGATCCGTGGCCAGCATGTTCTGGGAGAGAGCGGGGTGGAGGTCGCGCCGCGACGGCTTGTCCGCGAAGAACCGCGTGGTGTTCTTCGACAGCCGGGGGTCGGTGAAGGCCTGCCGGGCCTCCGTGTGGCCGGTGACCAGGTAGCTGTAGTGCCCTCCCGAACCGGTGGGCACCTTCCGCACCGGCGCCGCGCCGCGCAGCTTGGCGTAGGTCGGGTAGGGGTCGGCGAAGAACCGTGGGTCCTTCAACGGATCGGTCACGCTTGCGCTTCCCTTCCCGAGGCTGCCAGGTCATCGGCGACGGTACGTACGGTCCCGCTCTGTTCGTAGGCATGGGCGACCAGGAGCAGCCACTCGGTCTCGGCCCGGAGGTTGCCCGCGCGGGCGGCTGCGCCGGGGGCCGGCGCCGCGGTTTCGGGCCGCGGATCGCCGCCGGCCTTCTTCGCGTGTACGGCGGCTCGCAGGACCGCGGCCTCCACGATCGCGTCCCCTTCCGGGGTTCCGGCCAGGCCCTGTTCGGCTACGGCCCGTTCGGCGCTCTCCTGGACGTACGGGGAGCGGTGGGGCCGGAGTGCGAGCCCGCCGTCGTTGATCTCGATCACGCGGCGGTGGAGGAAGAAGGCGAAGTCGTCCGCCTGCTTCTCCTCGCCGAACTCCGTCGCGGCCAGAACGACTTCGGGCGCCGCGCCGGAGATGGCCTCCCACAGGGGGCCGAGCGCCGCGTGCGACCGCGACTCCCACCGCCGTCGCAGGAACTGGCTGAACGGCCAGACGACCGCGGGGAGGGTGAGACCCAGGGCGATGAGGAGTACGGCCAGGGCCGGCGCCGTCACGCTGAACACGCAGCGGACGGGGGTGAAGGGCGTCGAGCAGCGGGCGCCCTCCGGGATGAGGCCCAGTCCGAGCCCGATGGACACGAGACCGAACACCTTGTAGGCGGCGTACAGCAGCGCGAAGACGCAGCCGGCGGCGGTGACGCGCAGTCCGATGCGCTGGCTCCTGCGCCGTGAGCGGGTGGACTGCTTCCAGGTCTGCGCGCAGAAGTCCTTCGCCGTGACGCCCAGATACGAGATGTAGATCAGCACGTAGAGCGCGTAGAGCTCGGGCGACCGGTCGTTCATCTGCTCGGCGACGAACAGGACGGTCATGCCGGCCACGGAGATCCCGAGGAAGAGCACGCGGAGCCGGATGCTTCGCCGGGCCTCGTCAGGCTCCAGATCGAGCTGGAGCATGAAGACCAGGACGGAGGTCGCGGCGGCCAGCGTGAACGAGTTGCTGAGCAGGCGGCCGACATGGGGCACGACGCTCTCGACGGCGCTCTCCACGGCCGGTACGTACGAGGCGAAGGCGAGCGCGAAGGAGAACAGCAGGGCGGCCATGGGCCACGTGCCGGTCGGTCTGGGTCCGCCGCGCCCGCGTACCCAGTAACCGGCGGCGAGGAGAAGCACGAGGGCGACGCCGGAGAACAACAGGTTGATCATGGATGCCGATGGCCCTTCCTGGTGGGTTCGGCGAACAGGGCCTCCCAGCGCTCGGCGCCCTTCGCCGGCTCGCTGGGGGGAAGTTCACGTCCCCGGTACATGTGCTGGCGTATGACGGTGGCCATCATCTCGGCCTCGCGCTCGTCGTCCGTGGAGTAGCTCGTACGTCCGTTCATACGCCGGACGAGGGTGGAGTTGAAGCCGATGGCGCGGAGGGTGCCGGCGTCCAGCGCCAGACTGCCGGGGTGGTCGCAGATGATGTGGCTGACCTCGTGGGCGAGGATGTGGTTCTGGTGCAGGGCGGACGTTCCCTCCTCGTAGAAGAGGAGGTCGGCGTCGGCCGTCTCCAGCCGGATGCCGCACGGTGCGTCGATCGCGCCGAGCGTGTTCAGCGGCCTGAGGATGATCGGACGGCCGCGCTTGAGCGCCACGGCGTCGCACAGGTCGCGGGTGCTGAAACGGTGGGGGAGCCGGAGTGCCTCCACGCGCTCCTCGCACGCGTCGCGAAGGCGCTCAAGGTCCATGATCGGTCCAGACGTCGCTCGGGTCGGCACTCCTGCGAACACACCCCCGTACAAGAGGGAGTGATCCGGGTGCCCCCGCGCCGAACCGATCGAAAGCTTAGGCGAATACCTGTGCCCGGCCAAGGGATTTCCGTTCCCCTGGCGGGAGTTGGCCGCCGGACGGTCGGAGTGGCCGTCAGTCGTCCAAGTTGAGTTTGTCCGGGGCGGGTTCGCCTGGGAGCCCTTCCAGGATCCGGGCCTGTTCGATCACCGTGGCGACCATCTGAAGGGTCTCGGTGGAGAGGCCGTTGGCACGCAGGGCGACGGTACGGACGTTCCGGTCCCGCATGGCGGCGAGGACGGCGATCTCCGCCCGGGTGCGGTGGGCGGCCTCCTCGTCGACGAAGTAGCCGGCGGGCACACCGAAGAAGTCGGCCAGAGCCTTGATGGTGTGCCGCGTCGGATTCTTCTTGGCCCCGGTACGCAGTTGCTGGATCGCACTCGCGGTGAGCCCCCTGCCCTGCCCTCCCGAAGCCTCCTGGATGCCCGCGGCGACCTCGGCGTAGGTGTAGGGGCCGCGGTTCTCCGGGTGGACCCGCTCGAACAGGTACTCCAGTAGCTGCGCGAAGGTACGCGGCTCGTCGTCTGTCACGTCCGGTACGCCCTTGTCACGATCATCGCTGTATCCACTCCGGTGCGTGAAGAGCAGGGAGTTCCCTGACATCTTGCCCACTGTAGTTGCCAATTCACCGTAACCAGGGTGTACGTTCTTGGTGAGCGGCTCACACCAGAGTGTTCATCTGCTGGTCAGGCGTCTCCGCTCCTTGGGGTACGAGTGAACTACCCCGACGGGGGCCGGGTTTCACGGGGGTGAGCCCGGCCACCTCGGAATCGCGGGCGGCGGCCTACGCGTCGGCGAGCAGCGGGTCGTAGCCGGTCGAGCGGCGGCGGCCCGACATGAAGGAGAGGAAGTCCTTCACGAACGCGCCGCGGGTGTACCGCGTGTCGGCTTCGGTCATCGTGCGGCGGAAGGCGGTCCTGAACAGGGTCCGGTACTCGGCCTCGTCGATGAAGCCGTCGCCGTTCGCGTCGGTGACGTCGAAGAGCACTTCGGCGACCCTGATCAGCGCGGGGCCGGCGAGGGAGGGGGTGGCCGCCGCGTACTCCTCCTTGCTGACGCGGCCGTCGCCGTCGGTGTCCAGGGCGGCCTGGAGTTCCCTCCACCACTGCGCGTACGCCTGGTAGAGCCTGGTCTCCTCGGGCTCGTCCAGGTCCAGGCGGGTGGACAACTCCCGTGCCATGGCGGCGAGATCGGGCCAGTCCAGGTATCCGTTGCCGGTCTGGTCCAGTACCTCGGTGAAGAATTCGTCGGCGTTCCGCAGCGCCCCGGTCGGCTCGGCGGGGGTGTGCTGTACGGGGAACGGTGTGACCAGGCGGAAGAGGGCGCCGGCCTGGTCCATCCGGTCGCGCAGGGACGTGAGCGTCGCGGTCCGGGCCGTGTCGCTGTCCCTGTCGCTGTCCCTGTCCCTGTCCCTGTCCCTGTCCCTGTCCCTGTCCGGGGAGGGGTTGAGCAGGTCGACGAGGTTCTCTGTCCTGAGCCAGTTGTCCGGGAGGAAACGGGCCAGGCCCGCGGCCACGTACGCGCTCCGCATCAGCGTCCGGGCGCCGGGAACCTCGGGCAGGCCCGCCCGGCGCCGGAAGGGCTCGGGGAGGGACGCCACGGTGATCGTGCCGATGAGCGGGCCCGCGAGCGCGCGGCCCGCCGCCCATACCGTGGGCAGGCCGTCCAGCAGCGCCGGTGCGGGGAGGTGGTCGAAGAGCTGGTGGAGGATGATGCGCAGCGCCTCGGTGTGCTCCAGTTCCTCCTCCACCACCCGGTCGTAGTACGGCCAGAACTCCTGCACGGTGGGCGGCAGATGACCGGCCGCGTCCCCCAGGGCCGCCAGGAAGGCCTGGAATTCGGCGTAGAGGCGTTCCATGGACTGACGGTCGAGCGGCTGGCCGCTCAGTCGGCACATGGTGACGGAGCTCTCGAAGAGCGTCGCGACGACCCAGGCCCGGACCTGGGGGTCCATCGCGTCGTAGGGCTGGTCCTGTGCGTCCGTACCGCTCAGCCGGGCGTGCAGGCGGTTGAGGCGCGCCGCCTCCCGCTGCCGCGTGTGATCGTCGGCGCCGAACATGCGCTGGAGGCTCACCAGCGTGTTGCGCAGCCGCCGCCACGGGTGCGCCACGAACGTCGAGTTGTCGGCCAGGGCCGCGCCGATCTGCGGGTGGGCGGCCTCCAGCACCGTGGCCCTGACCACGGCCAGGGCCCAGCGCGGGTCGTTGAAGAACCGGTGGAACTGCGAGTCCGGGCCGAAGAGGGCGCCCAGTTGAGCTTCGTCGGCCGGCGGAGTGGGGGCGCTGTGGTCGTCAGTCTCAGTCGCGCCGGGAGCGCTTGCGTCCGGGTCCGTCACGGTGGGGGTTCTCCGTTCCTGTACGGCGTCACGCCGCCGAAGCGGCGGTCACGCTGCCGGTAGGCGCGCAGGCACTCCAGGAAGTGCGGCGCGCGGAAGTCGGGCCAGAGCACCTGCGGGAAGATCCACTCGGCGTAGGCCACCTGCCAGAGCATGAAGTTGGAGATGCGCTGTTCGCCGGAGGTCCGGATGACGAGGTCCACGTCGGGTGTGTCGGGGAAGGGCAGGTGGGCGGCGAAGCACCGCTCGTCGACGGTGTCGGCCGGTACCCCGCCGCGGATGAGGGACCTGGCCGCCTCGACGATGTCCCCGCGTCCGCCGTGGTCGAACGCCACGGTCAGTGTCATGCCCCGGTTCGTGCTGGTCAGCGTCGCCAGGTCGGCGAAGTCCCGGGCCAGCGGCGCGGGGATCCTCGGGTCCGCCACGCCGAGGAAGCGGCAGCGGATGCCGCGTGCGTACAGCAGCGTGGCGTGTTTGCGTACGACGCGGCGCACCAGCCCCATGAGGAAGTCGATCTCGCTGCTCGGGCGCTGCCAGTTCTCGGTGGAGAACGCGTACAGGCTCAGCCACTCCACCCCGGCCGACCGTGCCGTCTCGATGACGTCGATCACCGTGGTCTCGGCCGCCCGGTGGCCCGACGTACGCGGCAGGGAGCGCCGCGCCGCCCATCGGCCGTTCCCGTCCATCACGCACGCGACGTGACGCGGGACCGCCCTGGGCTCCCCGGGGCCCTGCGCCGGGGCGGATTCACCGTCGGCCCGGTCGGCCGTCATCGGTGCGCCCCCTCCCCCGGTTGCCGTGACACCGCTCCCCCTCCGCCCGCCTCGCGCTGCCGCCCCGCTCCGGGCCCTCAGGGCGTCGGACGGATCGGCACTCAGCACTCAGGCTCAGCACTCAGCAGAGTGCCGGTCCCCGGCTCCGGGCACCTCACGATCCCTCCCTGTTCACCCGTAGTACGCCAGTCCGATTGCGCGATCTTCCTACGGCGCGGCCTTCCTGAGGCGATGCCCACGGGAGGCGGCAGGCGTCTCCGGGCCCGCCGTCAGCCGGGTCAGAACCGCTCGCACCGCGCGTTCCACCGCGTGCCGCCCCTGCTCGGCCGCCTCCGGGTCGGCGCCGTGGTCGAGGGTCTCGAAACCGTGGCGGGCGAGCGGTACGTCGATCACCTCCACCCGCGCCCCGCCGTCCTCGGCCGCGGACAGGAACTCCTCGACCGTCGCCGCGATCTCCGGACGCTCCCGGCCCACCCGGGTCAGCACGATCGGCAGGGCTCCGGCGGAGCCGACCGTCGCCGCGGGCCGGAAGCGCGGCTCCACCAGACCCCAGCCGGGAACCGGCGCGAGGACGGGGTACGTCGCCGCCACGCACCGGAGCCACGGCGGCGGCGCCGCGAGCCAGTCCGCCAGCAGCAGCCCGCCGCCGGAGAAGAACCACAGCGCGACGCGCTCCCCGTCGACGCGCGGATCGGCCCGTACGCGCTCGACCGCCGCCGCGACGTCCCCGGCGGCGCGGGCGTAGTCGGTCAGCCCGTACAGCCGGTGGTCCACCGTGACGCCGACAGCCCCCAGGCTCGCCACGTACCGCCCGTAACCGGTGAAGACCGGCCAGTCGCGCGGGGTGGGGCGGGTGTCGGCGGCGAGCGGGCCGCCGTGGACGAGGACGACCGCCGGGCGGGGGTCCGTGGCCCGCGGGAAGTAGAGGGTGGTGTGTTCGTCACGTTCCTGGCCCCCGCCCGGCGCGTCCTCGGGTACGTCGAGGGGGAAGGGGCCCAGATGTGCGGGGCGCGCGTCCGTCCTCGCCGTCACCCGGCGCCCCTCGTCCGCCGCCGCCCGCAGGAGTACGCCGGCCAGCGCGTCGGGGACCGAGAGCATCGGCCAGTGGCCGGTGTCCAGCTCGAAGAAGCCCACCCAGGGCTCGGCCAGCGCCCGGAAGCGTGGCTGTCCGGTCTCCACCAGCATCTCGACCAGGGCGATGCCCGATCCATCGGCCGTGCAGAAGATCCCGGTCGTCGGCAGCGCGGCGAGCGCGTCCGCGTGCGGCAGACGGAGCGGCCGGGTGAGCGTGCCGAGCGGCTGGGGCGCGGCGTGGTGGGCCAGCCGTGCGAGCGCGGCCTCGGGGACACCGGCCGTACCGCCCCAGCGCTCCGGCTCGTCGAGCGGCGGCGGGGGGACCCGCCAGTCGTTCCCGCCCTTCCCGGGGCCCCCGCCGCCCGCTGCCAGGCGGTCGCGGATCGCCTGGTCGGGGGCGAGCGCGAGCGCGGCGTCACCGTCCTGGGGCCGGCCCGCGTCGAGATGGACGATCCGGGCGACCCGCTCCGTACGCCGGTCCGCCGCGCCGAGCACCGGATGGATGCCGTAACAGTGGCCCACGAGCACGACATCCCCCGGACCATCGGCCGGGGGGATGGAGTCGATCAGGTCCACCACGTCCTGGATGTGCGTCTCCAGGTCCGTGTCCGGGCCCGCGAGATGCCGGCGGTCGCCCATGCCCGTGAGCGTCGCCGCGTACACCTCGGATCCCGCCGCCCGGAGCAGGACGGCCACCTCCTCCCACACCCAGCCACCGGTATGGCTCCCCGACACCAGCACGAACGTCGCCGTCATGACCACCACTCCTTCGTTCCGCGTGGGTCCGCATCGGCGCGTGGGCCGATCCCGTACGCCGGTACCGTAGGAACTCCCCCTGAGGGAGGTTCAAGCCGTGGACGACGGCACGTGGAGCATCGGGGAGCTGGCCCGGCGCGCGGGCGTCACCGTCAAGACCGTCCGCTTCTACTCCGATCAGGGTCTGCTGCCCGAAGCCGCCCGCAGCTCCGGGGGCCACCGCCGGTACGGCCCCGACGCGCTCGACCGGCTCCGTCTGATCCGTTCGCTGCGCGCCCTCGACCTGCCGGTCCCGGACGTGGGCCGGGTCCTCGTACGGGAGTCCGCGCTGGAGGACGTCGTCGCCGGGCGGCTGGCGGAGGTCGGCTCGCGGCTGACCGCGCTGCGCTGGCAGGAGGCCGCGCTCCAGTCGCTCCGGGACTGCACCGCCGGGGAACGCGCCGAACGGCTGCGCCTCATCGGCGCCGTGACCGCACCGCCCAGCACCACCGCGCTGGCGCGCTTCTGGCGGCGCGAACTGCCCGCGCGGCTGCCGGCCGGGCTGCGCGCCTCGATCGTGGACGCGGCGGTTCCGCAGCCTCCCGCGGATCCGACACCCGCCCAGGTCCTGGTCTTCGCCCGGCTCCACGCGCTCGTCTCCGGCGCCAGGCCGCCCGTAGACCACTGGCGTTCCCCGGCCGGCCGGACCCTGTGCGGGCGGACCGACGACGAGGTGCGTCCCGCCGTGCTCTTCGAGGGACTCGGCGAGGCGTTCGAACTGGCCTCGGCGGAGCTGCGGGCACGGCGACGGCCGTACGGGGGCGACGCGCTCGACTGCTTCGTCGCCGCCCACGCCCGTACGTACGGCGCACGGGACACCCCTGTCTTCCGGCAGCGGCTCGGCGTCCTGCTCACCGTGACCGCCGATCCCGTCCTCGACCGCTACTGGCAGCTCAGCGGCGAACTGGCCGGCCCCCTCGAACCGACCCTCGGCGCCGCCCAGGAGTGGCTGCGCGCGGCCCTGGACGCCGGACCGGCCCGCCCGGCTCCGTCGGACTGACGGCGCGCGCCGAGGCCACGGACGACGCGAATGACGCGGACGACCCGGGTATGACGGACGGCACGAACTCCACCGAGGAGTGGATCCCGTAACTCACATGACCCCGAAGTGAAAACAATGTGCGGCCGGTGTGCCGCAACCACCAACGACCCGCGAATACCTGACATTTGCGCTGTTGCAGCGCCGGCGTGAATCTGCGTAGCATTCGTCACCGACGGAATCCGGCCACGATCCCGTCTCGCGCCGATGGCCACCGCTGTCCGCCGGACGCCGAGTGGCGAAGGCCGCACCCGGCCGCGGAGCGGAATGAAACCCCGATGGAATACCGGGGAAACAGCTCATTCACCACGCTCACCCCCACACGCACGAATTGAGCGCAAGGCAGGCACGTGAAATTCACGAGTATGGACGAGTTGGATGTAACGCCGGGGCTGCTCACCGTCCGGCGGGCCGTGCCGCGCGGTGCGCCCGTGGACGCGCCCGTGGGGGCGGGGGATGCGGGGTGGGTGGCCGACGGGCGGGCCGCCTCGTACGTGCAGGAGGCCCATATCGCCGGGGCGCTGGCGGGTGGGCGCGGCGAAGGGCGGGCTCCTGCCTGGCTGGCCAGCGCTTTTGAGATGCCGGGGGCCGACGCGGCGGCGCTGGAGGGGGCGCTGCTCGGGTGGATCGACCGGCATGAGTCGCTGCGCAGCCGGCTCGTACCGGCGGACGGGGCGGCGCTCGGCGGGCTGCGGCGCGTGACCCTGCCGGCCGGGGGCGTGGCGCTGCGGCACAGCGTCGAGGGGGAGTTCGAAAGCGGGAAGCTGCTCGCCTCCCGCATTGAAGAGGTGTTCGACGCGGAGACCGATCCGCTCGCCTGGCCCTCCTTCGTGTTCGCCACCGTCGAGCACGCCGATGGGCTCACCCTGTATCTCGGCTTCGACCACTCCAATGTGGACGGATATTCCATCCTGCTCATCGCGCAGGAAATTCGGGAGCTGTATGCGGCGGTCGCCGCCGGAACTCCGGCCGCGCTCAACGAGGTCGGGAGTTATCTCGACTTCGCCGACACCGAACGTGAATACGCGGCGCTCGTGCACGACGAGCACGAGGCCGTCGTACGGTGGCGTGAATTCCTTGGTTCCGGAGGTGGCCGGCTTCCCGGGTTTCCCGGCACGACGGACGGCGACCGGGGCGCCTCGGGCCGGTCGGCCGGCCCTGTGGGGGAGCAGATCGGCGGGTGCGACTGGCTGCTGGACTCCGCCACCGCCCAGGCCTTCCAGAGCGCCTGCCGCGATCACGGGGGCAACTTCCTCACCGGGGTCCTCGCCTGCCTCGCGCTCTCCGGCCACGACCAGCACGGGCCGGGGCGGGGGCAGGACGAGTTCCGGGCCCTCACCCCGTTCCATACGCGCGGTGACGCGCGGTGGACGCACTCGGTCGGCTGGTACGTCGGGCTGGCGCCGCTGCGGATCGCCGTGCACCGCGGCGACACCTTCGCCGATGTGCTGCCCGGCGCGTCCGCCGCGCTCGACGGGGCCGGCGAGATGGCGGCGATACCGTTCCCCCGGGTCTCCGAACTGCTCGGGACCCGGCTGCGGCCGCGGTTCGTCGTCTCGTACATGGACATGCGCAGGACGCCGGGCGCGCGCCAGTGGGGCGCGTGGAAGGCGGCGGCGCTGCGCAGCCGCTGCGCCGACCCCGACGAGGTCTACCTGTGGATCAACCGCACGTACGACGGCGTCTACGTGAGCTTCCGTCACCCCGCCACCGAGCGCGCCCGGCTCGCCGTCTCCCGCCTCGTCGCCGGGACGGGACGGCTGATGAACCGTGTCGCGGGCGAGGGTGTGCCCGGCGGACCGGCCGACATGAACGACGTTCTTCCGCGGGACCTCGTGCCCGCCCGGCAGCAGGAGCCCGCCCCGTGCTGATGACACCCCTTCTCGAACTCTCCCCCGCACCCGGTGAGTTGGTTCGTTTCCGGATACCCGGTGCCGGCTCGGCGGCCTCGGCCGTCTCGCCGGTGCCGGCCAGTCACGTCCAGGAGAACCACGTACGGCGGCTGCTCGCGAACCGCGCCGCGGGACGGGCGCAGTCCGCGTGGGTCGGGATCATGTACGACGTGCCGGGGCGGCTCGACACCGACGCGATGGCCGCCGCGCTGAACCGGTGGGTGCTGCGGCATCCGACCCTGCTCACCTGGTTCTCCCTCCAGGAGGGCGAGGGCGGTGGAGGGATCGTGCGCCATGCCGTCGATCCCTCCGCCGTGGCGGTCGAGGCCGCGTCCCTCGGCCCGTACGACTCCCCCACCGCGATCCGCGACCGGCTGCTGGAACTCTTCGACACCGGTACGGACCCGCTCGACTGGCCGCCCTTCGTGGTGGGTTCGGTCGTACGGGACGACGTCTCGACCGTCTACTACGCCGTCGACCACTGCCACAGCGACGGTCTCTCCGCGCTCCTCGTCTTCAACGAACTGCGCGCGCTGTACGAGGCGGAGGTGGCCAGGGCGGTCGCGGAGCTGCCCGAAGCCGGCAGTTACGTCGACTTCTGCGCCCTGGAGCGTGAGCGGTCCGCGCTGCTGACCGCCGACTCGCCCGAGGTGCGCCGCTGGCTGGAGTTCTTCCTCGCCGGGCCGCCCCCCACCTTCCCGCTGGACCTGGGCACCGAGCCGGGCGCGACGTACCCCAAGCTCTCGCTCTCCCTGGACCTGCTCGACGCGGCGGAGACGGACGCCTTCGCCAAGGTCTGCCGGACGCACGGCGCCGGGTTCTCCGCCGGGGTGCTCGCGGCGCTCGGCATCAGCGGGTACGAGCTGGGCGGGCACCGTACGTACCGCGCGCTCTCCGTCGTCCACACCCGGGACGAGCCGCGCTGGCTGCTCTCCCAGGGGTGGTTCATCAATCTGGTGCCCGTCGAGTTCCCGGTCGCTCCGGGAGCGGCGGACGGGGAGCTCGCCGACATCCTGGCGGGCGCGCGGACCGCCTTCGCTCAGGCGCGCGAGCTGGCCGGGGTCTCCCCGGTGCGGGTCGCCGAGCTGGTCCCCGGGCTCGCCGTGCAGCCGGGCGCCGGGGCCGTGCTGCCCATGGTGTCGTACATCGACCTGCGCCACGCGCCCGGTTCGCAGGACTGGGCGGACGCGAACTGCCACGGTCTGGCCGGGCCCGGGACCAGCACGGACGTGCCGATCTGGGTGAACCGCCTCCGGGACCGTACGTACGTGAAGGTCACCTACCCTGACACGGCGGCTGCCCGGGAGAACGTGCCGCGCTTCCTGGAACGGCTGCGGGACGTGCTGCGCGAGATCGCCCGGAGCGGTGCGTACCCGGTGCGGGCCACGGAGGACTGATCCCGTGCGCGTCACGACGATGGACCGGTACGAGCCCGCGCCCGGCCGGGTGGTCGAGTTCGTGCCGTCCCCCGCGACGCTCGGCGCGGCGGACGGCGCCCCGCCCGTCCCCGTACCGCCGTCCGTCAACCAGCGGTTCCACCTCGCCACCGCCGAGCACACCCCGGAGGGCGCCGGGCACTGGCTCGCCTGCGCCTTCGACCTGCCCCCCGGGCCCGTCGACCTCGACGCGCTGCGGGCCGCGTTCGAGGCGTGGGGGCGGCGGCACGAGACGCTGCGCAGCGGCTTCCGCGGCCCGGCCGCCGAGCCCGGGAGATTCCTCGTGACCGCCCCGGCGTACGGGCTGGTCGCGCGCGACGCCGGGGCGTACGGGAGCGGCGCGGCCGTACGGGAGTGGCTGACGCGGCGGCTCGGCGCGGCCTGCCGTCCGCTGAACTGGCCCTCGTACCTCTTCGCCGTGGTGGTGCGGCCCGGCGGCGGGACCGTGTACTGCGGGTTCGACCACTGCAACGCCGACGCCTACTCGCTCGCCGTCGCGGTGCGGGAGATACGGGAGAGCTACGCCGGTGCCGGTGCCGCCCTGCCCGCCACCGGCAGCTTCGTCGACCACTGCGCCGAGGAGGCCGAGCGGGCCTCGGCACGGGCGGTGGACACGGGCGATCCCCGGGTGCACGGCTGGGCGGCGTTCTTCGCCGGGTGCGACGGGACCACGCCCGCCTTCCCGCTCCCCCTCGGCGTACCGCCCGGCGCGCGGGCCCCGCAGGGCACGGACTCCCGTCCGCTGCTCGGCGCGGACGCGGCCGACGCCTTCGAGGCGCGCTGCCGGGCGGCCGGGGGCAGCGCGTTCACCGGTGTGCTCACCGCCGTCGCCCTGGCGGCGCGGCGGCTCGGCGGCGGGGACGTCCTGCGGCTGTGCACACCGCTCCACACCCGGTACGAGGAACGGTGGACGCACGCGGTCGGCTGGTTCACGACGATCGCCCCGCTCACCCTGGACATCACCGGCGTACGCGGGATCGAGGACGGCGTACGCGGCGCGCGGGACGCGTTCCGGACGGCGCGGACGCTGGCCGAGGTGTCGTTCGCGCAGGTCCTGCCGGCGCTGGGCGGGGTCTTCCGGCGTACGCGCGACGACGTTTTCATGGTGTCGTACATCGACTACCGGCGGCTGCCCGGCTCCGCGCACCACCGGGAGGCGAACGCCCACCACATCAGCAGCGTGACCACGGCCGACGACGCGCAGTTCTGGTTCTCCCGTACGCACGAGGGGCTGTTCCTGCGCTCCCGCTTCCCGGCGACACCGGCCGCCGCGGCGGCGGTCACGGGGTTCGCCGACGCCGTCGGGGAGACGCTGGCCCGGCCCTGAACACGCCGGCCGACGGCGGACCGGCCCCACTCCGGAGGGGCGAGGCCGGGGAAGTAGCCCCGGACAGGTCACGGATCAGGCTGTTTTGCTGTCTTCTTGTACGGGTGCGGACGACGCCTCGCCGCGGCGTGCGCCCCGACCGAGCCCCACCGAGACCGCGAGAACGGGACCGACCCTCATGCACGGAGCCAGCCTCGCCCTGACCGACCCCGGCGGGGCCGGCCAGGTGCCGCAGGACCCCATACCGGGGCCGGCCCCGCGCCGGCCCCTGCGCGAGCGCGTCCGCGGCCTGTCGCGCGACCCGGGCGCCCTGGCCCCGTACGCCCTGGCCCTCTTCCTGTTCTGCGCGTACGCCACGCTCACCGTCTGCCGCTACCGCCTGATGGCGACGGCCTCCTGGGACCTGGGGATCTTCGAGCAGGTCGTACGGGCGTACGCGGAGCTGCGGGCGCCGGTCGCCGACATCAAGGGCCGCGGCACACACATCCTCGGCGATCACTTCAGCCCCGTGACCGTGCTCCTAGCGCCCGTGTACCGGATCTTCCCGACCCCCGTCACCCTGCTGATCGCCCAGGCCGCGCTGTTCGCGCTCTCCGCCGTCCCCGTCACCCGCGCCGCGGGCCGTCTCCTCGGCCGGCGCCCCGGGCTCGCGCTCGGCGTCGCGTACGGCATGTCGTGGGGCCTCCAGCGCGCGATCGCCGTCGACTTCCACGAGATCGCCTTCGCCGTCCCGCTGATCGCCTTCTCCCTCGAAGCGCTGCTCACGCACCGCTGGCGGGCCGCCCTGTGGTGGGCCGTCCCGCTGGTGCTGGTGAAGGAGGACCTGGGGCTGACCGCGGCCGCCCTCGCGCTGCTGGTGGCGGTACGCGCCCGGCGTACGCCCTCGGCCTCACGCGTCGTCCCGTACGCCCTCGGGGTCGCGGCGCTGACGGCGCTCGCCGCCGTCCTCACCTTCACCGTCGTCATCCCGGCCTTCAACACGGCCGACACGTACGACTACTGGGTCAAGATGGACGGCGGGAACGGTCCGCTCGACGGCGCCGACGTCAAGTTCCGTACCCTCCTGTGGCTGCTGGTGCCGACCACGGGCCTCCTCGCGTTCCGCTCCCCGCTGCTGCTCGCCGTCCTGCCCACCCTCGGCTGGCGCTTCCTCTCGTCGGAGGAGTTCTACTGGGGCACCGCCTGGCACTACAGCGCCGTTCTGATGCCCGTCGTCACGCTGGCGCTCGCGGACGCGTGCGCGGGCGTGCGCCGTGCCTCGGGCGCCCGCCCCTGGGTGCGCTCGTACGCGTACCACCTCCCCCCGGCGGTCGCCGCCGCCGCGCTCGCCCTGACACCGTCGCTGCCGCTCTCGGCGCTGACCGAGCCCGCCGCGTACCGGGTGACCGACCAGGTCAGGGCGGTGGAGGCGCTGCTGGACCGAATTCCCGACGGCTCGAACGTCGAGGCCAACACCGCCCCGATCAGCAGGCTCACCTCGCGCTGCCGGGTCTTCTGGCCGGGCAACACGCGGGGCCTCACACCGGACTACATCGCGCTCGACAACCGGCAGGACCCGGGGCGCGACACGCTGGCGTACGCGGCGCGGCTCCACCCGAAGGCGGCGTTCCGGATCGCCGGAGAGGCGGGCGGCTTCGTCCTGCTGGAGCTACGGTCGTAACGACCGGTCAGCCCGTACGACGGGGCGATCTTTGCCGTGACGAAAGCGGACGGAGGCGAGGGGCACGATGACGGAAACGCCGTCGGGGCCAGGTGTGGTCGAGGAGGGACCGGCCGGTGGCGATCCGTCCCGCCCGGCCCCGTATCCCCGCCCGGCCTCGTACCCCGGCCAGGACTCGTACCCCCGCCAGGACTCGTACCCCCGCCCGGATCCGTGCCGGGTCTGGTACGCCTCGTACGGCTCCAACACGCACCTCGGCCGGCTCGCGCACTACATCGACGGCGGTCGCCCGCCCGGCGCCTCGCGCGCCCACCCCGGGTGCCGGGACCGCCGACCGCCCGCCGCCTCCGTACCCGTCGAGCTGACCGGCGCGCTGTACTTCGCCACCGAATCGGATCTGTGGGGCGGCGGACGCGCCTTCTACGACCCGGACGCCCCCGGCCACGTCCTCGCCCGCGCGCATCTCGTCACCGTGGGCCAGTTCTCGGACATCGCCGCGCAGGAGATGTACGAGGAGCCGGGCACCGATCTCGATCTGACGCGGGCGCTGACCAGCGGCCGGCAGACGCTCGGGGACGGGCGGTACGAGACGCTGGTCCGGCCGGGCACGCTGGACGGCCTGCCGCTCCTCACCTTCACCGCGCCCTGGCACCTGGACGACGTCCCGTGGAACCCGCCCACCGCCGTCTACCTCGGCCATCTGTACGCCGGGCTGCGGGAGACGGGCGCCTGGGACCCGGCCACGATCGCGGCGTACCTGGCGTCCTGCCCCGGCGTCGCCGGGCACTGGAGCGCGGCGGAGGTGGCGGCGCTGGGGGCCGCCACGTAACGGCCGCCGCGTAACAGCCGCCAGGTGACGGCCGCCACGTGACGGCCTGCACAACACGCTCACGTGGCGGCATCGCCCGGCAGAGCTACGCGACGGCCTCGGGTGAGGTCCCCGGCGACCCCGCGCCCGGCTCCGGAGCCGTTCCCTCCGCCAGCAGCCGCAGCAGCCGCTCCACCTCCCCGGCCATCGCGTCCCGTCCCGGGCCCAGATAGCGGCGCGGGTCGACGGTGTCCGGGCGGGCGGCGAGCCGGTCCCGTACCTCCGCCGTGAAGACGCCGTTGAGATGCGTCGAGATATTGATCTTGCGCATACCGGCGTCCACCGCCGCCACCAGCGCCCGGTCGTCCACCCCCGACGAGCCGTGCAGCACCAGCGGTACGGGCACCGCCGCGTGCAGCTCCGCGATGAGCGCGAGGTCGAGCGCCGCCGTGCGCCGGGTCATCTGGTGGGAGGTGCCGACCGCGACGGCCAGCGCGTCCACGCCCGTGTCGGCCACGAACCGGGCCGCCTCGGCCGGGTCGGTCCGCACGCCCGGCGTGTGGGCGCTCTCCACCACCCCGTCCTCGGATCCGCCCTTGCCGCCGACGGCGCCGAGTTCGGCCTCGACCCACACGCCGTGGTCGTGGCACCAGCGGGTGATCTCGCGGGTGCGGAAGACGTTCTCCTCCCAGGGCAGCAGGGAGCCGTCGTACATGACGGAGGTGAAGCCGCGCCGTACCGCCTCCTTGACCAGGTCGGTGCTGGTCGCGTGGTCGAGGTGGAGCGACACGGGGACGCCGGCCTCCTCGACCGCCGCGTGCGCGGCGGCGGCGAGCGGGGCGAGGGCGCCCCGGTAGGCGACGGCGTTCTCGCTGATCTGGACGATGACGGGGAGGGCCGCCCGTTCCGCGCCCGCGAGGATGGCTTCGAGCTGTTCGAGGAGCGCGACGTTGAACGCACCGACGCCGTGCTCGGTCCGGGCGACCAGCTCGCCGGTGGGGGTCAGAGGCATGGTTCCTGTTTCTGGAGGATTCCGGCGGATTCTGAAAGGGGCGGAAGGACGGGCCGGGTCAGAGGAGGCCCGTGGCCCTCAGCGACGGCTGGAGAAGGTCGCCGTGGGCCTCCACCATGGCGTCGCACAGCTCCCAGACGCGCTCCACGGGCAGCGCGGCGGCGGTCGCCGGGTCCGTCATGGCGGCCTGCCGCACCGAGCGCGGGTCGTCCTCCAGCGCGGCCCTGACCACCAGGTCGTTCATGCTCAGATAGGTGCGGTTGAGCGCCGCGAGCTGGGCGGGCAGCGCGCCGATCCTGGTGGGCTGCACGCCCGACGCGTCGACCAGGCAGGGCACTTCCACGGTGCCGGTCGCGGGGAGGTTCTCGATCAGCCCGTGGTTGGGGACGTTGCCGTAGACGGTACGGGGGGTGCCGGTGGTGATGCTGTGGATGATCTGGGGCGCGTACTCCATCGTGGCCTCGACGTCGAGCGGGCTCCCTGCCGCGAGCGCGTCGCGGGTCTTCTCGTACAGGGCGACGTTCTCCTCGACGATCCCGAGGTACGCGCCGACGGGCAGCCGCAGCCGCTCGATCTCGCTGTCGTGGTGGAGGTACCAGGGCACGTACTCGGAGGAGTGCTCGCTGGTCTCGGTCGGGTAGTAGCCGAGCCGCCGGTACATGTCGACGCGTACGCGGCGCCGCAACTGGGGTTCGGAGGCGATGAGTTCGTCGAGGCGGGGGTAGAGGTCCGTGCCGTTGTGCTCGAACCGCAGCATCCACGCCTGGTGGTTGACCCCGGCGGCGCGGTACGTGACCTCCTGGTACGGCACGTCGAGCAGCGCCGACAGGTCGCGCAGCGTCCAGTAGACGGAGTGGCACAGACCCACGACGCGGGTCAGTCCGGTGGCGGCGGTGAGGTACTGGACGTTCATCGCCATGGGGTTGGTGTAGTTGAGCAGCCAGGCGTCCGGGCACAGCTCCGCGATGTCCGCGCCGAGCGCCTTCAGTACGGGGAAGGTGCGCAGCGCGCGGAAGATGCCGCCCACGCCGAGGGTGTCGCCGATGGTCTGGCGCACGCCGAAGCGGGCGGGTACGTCGAAGTCGGTACGGGTCGACGCGCCCATGCCGACCTGGACGATGTTGATGACGAAGTCGGCGCCGGCCAGCGCCGCACGGCGGTCGGCGTGCGCGGTGACGGTGACGTACGGGGCGGCCCCGGCCCGGTCGGCGATGTGGCGGGCCGCGCCCTCGGCGGTGGTCAGCCGGTCCGGGTCGATGTCGTGCAGGGCGATGTGGAGGTCGCGCAGGTCGGGGAAGGCGAAGAGGTCCGTCAGGAGCCCCTGGGTGAAGACGACGCTTCCGGCGCCGATGAAGGCGATCTTCGTGGTGGTCATGAGGCGTTCTTTCCGTTGCGGGTGGAGACAGGGGAATCGGCGGGGAGCGCGGCGCACGCCTCGTCCCAGGTGGGCTGCGCGGGGGTGCCGCCGTACGCCCGGGTGGACAGGGCCCCGCAGACGGCGGCGAGTTCGAGGGCGTCCTCGACGGGCCGGGCGGCCAGCATGGCGGTGACGAAGCCGGCGTCGAAGCTGTCGCCCGCGCCGACCGTGTCCAGCGGCTCGGCGGGGATGCCGGGGGTACGGAACAGGGTGCGGCCGTCGTGCAGGAGGGCGCCGTCCGACCCGTCCTTGACGGCCACCAGCGGCCCCCGGGAAGCGAGTTGGCGTGCGGCGTCCGCCACGGGGGCGTCCTCGGGCAGCCCGGCCAGCGCGCGGGCCTCGCGGGCGTTCGGCAGCAGGAAGTCGGTGACGGCGAGCACCGCCCCGAGCCCCCCGGAGCCGTCGGTGTCCCAGGTCCCGGCCGGGTCGTCGTTGGTGTCCAGCGAGGTGGTGGCCCCGTGCGCGCGGGCCGTGCGGAAGAGCGCGGGCAGCGCCCCGGCCAGCTTGGGCAGCAGGAAGTACGAGGCGGCGTGCACATGGCGGCTGTCGCCGAGCAGCGCCTCGGGTACGTCATCGGCGCCGGTGGCGGTGAGGGTGCCGGGCGCGGTGAGGATCGTACGGTCGCCGTCGCCGCGCGTCACCACGACGGTCAGCGGGGTCGACAGGGTGGGGTCGAGCCGTACGGCGCCGGTGTCGACGCCCCGCGCGGCGAGCGCCGCCACGACGAACCGGCCCGCCTCGTCGTCCCCGACGCGCCCGGCGAAGGCGACCTTGAGCCCGAGGCGTGCGGCGCCGCACGCCATGATCGCGGCGGAGCCGCCGAGGGTCAGCAGGCCGGTGTCGACGAGCTGTTCGCGCTGGCCGAAGGCGAGGGGCGCGTCGAGCGGTCCCAGGACGATGTCGGGGTTGGCGTCCCCGATGACCAGCAGGTCGAAGGCGTGCGAGGGAGAGGCGGGCGAGGCAGGAGAAGCAGATGAGACAGAAGGAGTGGGTGGGACAGGAGGGGTGTGTGAGGTGTGCGGCATCCGGCTTCCCTGAAGTGCGGAGAGGTGGGCGGGTTGGTCCGGCCTCATCGCCGTCTCATCCCTTGAGCCCCGAGGAGGTGATGGACTGGATGAACGACTTCTGCGCGAAGAGGAAGGCGAGCAGCACCGGCAGCACGGTGATCACATTGCCCGCCATGACCGCCGCCCACTGGGTGTGGTGCAGGCCCTGGAAGGTCGTCAGCCCGAGTTGCAGCGTGTACTGCGTGTCGTGGTTGATGGCGATCAGCGGCCAGGTCAGGTCGTTCCAGGTGGTCAGGAAGGTCAGTACGGCGACGGTGCTCAGCGCGGGCCGCGACATCGGCAGCACGATGAGGAACAGCACGCGCAGCCGCGAGCAGCCGTCCATCCAGGCGGCCTCCTCCAGCTCCCTGGGCAGGGAGAGGAAGAACTGCCGCAGCAGGAACACCGCGAACGGCGTGACCAGCGAGGGCACGATCAGCGCGCCGAGGGTGTCGATCAGCCCGAGGCTCTTCATGACCAGGAAGGTGGGGATCATCGTGAGCTGGAACGGGATCGCCATCGTCGCCAGCATCAGCCCCATCAGCAGCCGGGACCCGGCGAACCGCATCCGGGCGAACGCGTACCCGCCGAGCGCGCCGAAGACCAGGTTGGACGTGACGGCCACGACCGAGACGATCAGCGAGTTGGCGAACCAGCGGGGGAACATCGCGTTGCCGAGGACGTAGCGGTAGCCGCCGAGGTCGATCCCCGAGGGCCACAGGGCCGGCGGGAAGCGGTTGATCTCGGCGTTGCTCATCACGGAGCTGAGCACCAGCCAGATCAGCGGGATCGCGAAGACCAGCGCGAGCGGGGCGAGCAGCAGGTGCCAGGGGCTGAAGGGCAGCCACGACCGGCCGTCGGGGCGCGGCGCGGGTGCGGCGGTGGGCGCGGGTGCGGTGTCGGATACGGGTGCGGGCGCGGGTGCGCTGGTCGCCGTCATGTGGCAGCTCCTTCGACGGGTACGGGGCGTACGGAACGGCGCCGTACCAGCCGCAGCCCCACGGTGACCACGCCCAGCGCCACGGCGAGCACATAGGCCGCAGCCGCGCCGTAACCGGCCGTGAAGTTCTTGAACGCCTGCTCCCAGATGAAGTAGACGATCACGGTGGTGGAGCCGAGCGGCCCGCCCTTGGTCGTCACGTACACCAGGTCGAAGACCTGAAGGGCGTTGATGGTCTGCCACACCAGCAGGAACGCGCTCACCGGTGTGAGCGCGGGGAGCTTGACGTGACGCAGGAGGTGCCACCGCCCGGCGCCGTCCAGCCGCGCCGCCTCGATGAGGGACGGGTCCACGTCCTGGAGGGCGGCGAGGTAGACGACGACGCAGAAGCCGGTGCCGCTCCAGAGCGAGATCGCCACCAGCACCAGCAGCGCCTGTCCCGGGTCGGAGAGGAAGCCCTGGGGGGAGACGCCGAGCGTGTGCAGTACGGAGTTGGCGACGCCGAACTCAGGGTCGAGGATGAAGGAGAACAGCACGCCCTGAGCGGTGGCCGAGATGACGAACGGCACGAAGATCAGGGTCCGGTAGAGGCCCACGAACCGGATGCGCCGGTTCAGTACGAGGGCGAGCGCCAGCCCGAGCCCGATGGACAGCGGCACGTACAGCGCCGTGTAGAGCAGGGTGTTCCGTACGGCCTCGCCGAAGTGCGGGTCCATGCGCAGCGCACGGTAGTTGTCGAGGCCCACCCAGCGGCTGGGGGTGACCAGGTCGTCCGCCTGGAAGGAGAGCAGGAACGACCAGGCGACCGGGACGATGCTCAGCCCGAGGATGATCAGGACGGCGGGCGCGATGAACGCCCAGGCGGTGAGGGACTCGCCGCGTTGCAGCGGCGATCTTCCGGTACGGAGCGGGCGGTCCCCGGCAGAACCTGAACCGGTCGGCGGCCGGCCGGGGTCCTTCCCGCGGGTGCGGCGGTTCCGGGCGGAGCCGGAAGGGGAGTCGGGGTCGGGGAGCGTGAGCGGGGCGGGCAGTCGCGGCATGGCGGTTCTCCTGAGCGCGGTGGGCGCGGGCTACGCGGTCAACGCTGGGTACGGGCGGCGCCGTTCACGTGGCCGGCGCCGGGCTTCCGGTCAACGCCGGTCACGGGCGGCACTGTTCACGCGGTCGACGCGGTTCACCGGTCAGGCCGGTCCCTCGGTGATCGCGGCCGTCGCGGTGATCGCGGTGGGCACGGCGGACGCGACGGGCACGGCTGACGCGGTGGTCGTGGCCCTCGCCGTGGTCGTGGCGGACACGGTGGTCGCGGAGGACCCGGTGGACGCCATGGACCCGGTGGACGCCGTCGTCGCGGCGGACGCCGTGGACCGGCCGGCACACGGCTGCCCCGGTCGGCGCCGGGCCCCGGTCAACGCGGTATGAGCAGCGCGGCGTCGGCCTCCCGCGCGCACCGGCGCACCGCCTCGGCCGGGCTGCTCCTGCCGAGGAGTACGGCGGCGATCGCCTGCCCGAGCGCCTGCGAGATCTGCGGATAGGCGGGGTGCGCGGGGCGCACCCGGGCGGAGTCGAGCGCCCGGGTGAACACCGAGAGCCCCTCGGTCTCCGCGTCCTGCTTCCGCCAGGCGGGCAGCGCCTCCGTCGGCCTGCTCAGCGGCAGGCTGCCCGCCTGGATGTCCCAGCGCACGTCCTGGGCCGGCTGCATCAGCCAGGTCAGGAAGGTGCGGGCGGCCCGCACCCGGGCGGAGCCGTTGTCGAAGACCGTCCAGGTGTCGGGCCCTGAGATGGTCATCGGACGGCGGCTGTAGCTGGGCAGCGGGACGACGTGGTACTCCACCTCCGCCTCCCGGATGTCGGGAAGCTGCCACGGCCCGGTGACGACCATGCCCATCCGCCCGGAGAGGAAGACCTGGTACATCTGCTCGCTGCCGGGCTTGGGGTCGATGTACACACTCTTCGCGCGGGCGAGCGTGTCCACCGTCTCCAGCGCCCGCGCGCCGGCCTTCTCGAAGCCGATCGACTTCCCGTCCGGTGCGATGACCTCACCACCGAGGTCCCACACCATGGGCCACAGCCGCCACACGGTGTCCTCGTCCCCCACCCCCGGCCAGCCGGTGCCGAAGACGGAGCGCCGCCGGTCGGTGAGGCGCGCCGCCGTGTCGGTGAACTCCTCCCAGGTCCAGCCGGCTTCGGGCAGGGGCAGCCCGGCGTCGCGGAAGAGCTTCTTGTTGCAGACGACGGCGAGCGAGTCGATCAGGGCGGGGGCCGCCCGTACCCGCCCGTTGACGGTGACGGCGTCCCGCGCGGGCTTCCAGTACTGGTCCCACGGGACGGATCCCGAGCGGACGGTACCGCTCAGGTCGACCACCGAGGGGCTGCGGGCGACGCTGGCGAGGTCCGAGCCGAAGACGTACGCGATGTCGGGGAAGGAACCGGACGCGAGCGCCGCGGTGATCTTCTGGAGCATCGCGTCGGCGAGGACGCCGCCGCCTGGCCTGACGCGGATGTCGGGGTGGCTCCGGTTGAACTCCCGTACCAGCGCCTCGATCGTGGCGCGGCCGGAGTCGGTCTGGCCGTGCCACAGTTCCACCGTGACCCGGCCGTCGGCGCCGACACCGTCCGCCGCGTCCGTACCGCACCCGGAGAGCGCGGCCGACGCGGCGGCGCCGAGCGCCAGTCCGGAGCCCCGGCGGAGCATCCCGCGACGGGACAGATGGGGTATGCGGGAGTCCGCGGCCATGTCTACCTCCCTGGAAGGCGTGCGGCACGCGGTGCCGTATCGCCGAAGCCTGTTCACCGAAAGGCCCTGTTCATCACGGGCCGGCGGGCCTCATCACCGAGGATCGGCGGGGCTCTTCACCATGGGCCGCCGGCCTTCGTCACCGAAGGCCGGCGGGGCCGGAGTCACCGGACGGTCCGAGTTACCGGACGGCCGGGACTCCCAGCCGGGAGGGTGGCGCTTCAGCAGGTCTGGCGGAGGTAGCCGCTGCTGCCGATCGGGGAGACGTCCATGTCCCTGCGGACGATGGACAGCTTGTCCTTGAAGCCCTTGCAGGCCGTCGAGAGCCCCTTGGAGCTGTACTCGATGACGATGACGTTGTTACCGAAGTGCTCGGTGAAGGAGCCGCACTCGTTCCACTCCCCGCACTCCTCCGCGATGGCGAAGTCGAGCCCGGTGGTGGAGCGGTACTCGGCGAGGTCGGCGGTGTTCTTCTGCGCGATCGCCAGGCCCTTGGAGTGCGCGTGGGCGGACAGCTTGGTGATGAACGCCATGGCCGCGTCGGTGCCGAACTTGCCCCGGCTGCGGTCGTAGCTGTCGTAGTTGTCGGGCTCGATGGCCTGGAAGCCCTTGGCCGCGCAGCCGTCGATCCAGCCGTTCACCTTGTTCGCGATCCGGTCGCGCTTGGCGGCCGTACTCACGTCGAGGATGGCTTCGTCCCACTCCTCGTCGATGATGACGTTGCCCGCGGAGTCCCGCAGCAGGAGGTCCGCGTCCCACTGGTTCAGCTCGGAGGGCTGCACCTGGAAGGCGTTGACGTAACAGATGTTGTACGCACCGGCGGCGGGCGACGCCTCCCGGTCACGGCTGACCACGCTCACGCCGGCGGGCGGGGTGTACGCGCCGCCGATCTGGTAGTCGAACCCGGCGTGCGCCGGGGGCAGGGTGACGGCGGCTGCCGCCGCGCCCGCGGGGGAAGCGGAGAGGAGAGGGGCGACCAGCGCCGCCGTGATGGCCGCGACCGCCGCGGAGATCCGGCGGGTGCGGGCACGATTGATGCTCACTGTCGAGCTCCAGAAGGATGGGGGGTACGTCCCCGCCTCGGACCCTGGAGTGATCCTGGCGACTCTGTCCGGACTTGCGGAGCCGTGGGGGCCCTGCGCTTACCGGCTAGGCGTACCTCTGGTGCCGCAGACTCAGCTCTAGGTGCTCAGCTCCGGCGTTTCGAGGAGTAAAGCGAGCGGGCGTCCCCTGTGTCAACAGATCATGAGGACACAACTCTGCCCCACGGGCCCCGAGTCCGGTCCGATACGGGCAGGCGGTGCGGGCAGTACGGGCCCGCGCGGGGCTCACAGGAGACTGACAGCGCGGGGCGAACCCACTCCCAGAATCGCTCCCTAGGGTCCCGTGCATGACAGCCAAACACGCGGACAACAAGGTGAGCAGGCGGCGCGCACTGGCCATCGGCGGCGGTGTCGTCGCGGGCGCGGGAGCGGTCGCGGCCGGGTACGACGCCTTCGCGGCGGACCCGACGGCAGGCACGGCGACGTCCTCGGGGTCGGGAACGGCGTCGGCGTCGGCGTCGAGCGGGAGTTGTGTCCTCATGTCGAGCGTCACCGAGGGCCCGTACTACCTGGACGGCGCGCTCGTACGCGAGAACATCACCGAAGGCAAGGCGGGCGTGCCGCTGAGCCTGCGGATCACCGTCCAGGACACCACCGGGTCGTGCGCCCCCGTCGCGGGCGCGGCCGTCGAGATCTGGCACTGCGACGCCTGGGGCTACTATTCGGGCTACACCACCGCGAATCCGGGGGGCGGCGCGCCCGCCGAGGAAGAGGACGGCTCCACCGCCGACGACCGGACGTATCTGCGCGGTTACCAGGTCGCCGACGCCCGCGGCGTCGTCACGTTCACCACGATCGTCCCCGGCTGGTACACGCCCCGCACCTGCCACATCCACGTCAAGGTGCACACCGGCGGCGAGAAGGCCGACGGAACGTACGAGGGCGGCAAGGTCAACTTCACCGGGCAGCTCTTCTTCGACGACGCCACCGCCGAGCGGGTCTTCACCCTGGAGCCCTACGCACGGCACACCGGTACGTACACGAGGATCGACGACGACATGGTGTACGAGGGGAACGGCGCCGCGAGCGGGCTGCTCGCCCTGACGCCGGTCCACAAGAAGGACCCGTCGAAGGGGTTCAGGGGCACGATCGTCCTCGGCATCGACCCGGACGCCGAGAACACCGGTGCGGGCAGTGGCGGCGGGGGCGGCGGCGAGCCCCCGACCGGTACGCCGCCGAGCGACGCGCCCTCCGCGCCCGCGTCGTCCGCCCCCTCGTCCGCCCCCTCGCCCAGGGCCTCGTCCGCCTCCGCCGAAGCGTCGTCGTAGCCGTGCGCCGCGAGGACGAGGCGCTGGCGCGGGCCGCGGCCGGCGCCCTGCTGGCCGAGGCGGAGCTGACCCCCAAGCCCGGTCTCCCCGACACGCGCGAGGCGGACTTCGGCGCCCTGCGCTGGTCGGCCGGGTCGCTGGTGCCCGGCCTCGCGGCGATGGCCGCGGCGGCCCGCCGGGCGCCGGAAGGACCGAGCCGCCGGCTCCGGGCCGAGCTGGGCTCGATCGGCCGCTCCACCGAGCGCTCCATGGCCCGCGCCAACGCCGGTACGGCGCTGCACCACGGCGCGCTCTGGCCGCTGGGCCTGCTCGTGGCCGCCGCCGCGCTGGAACCGGCGGAGCCCCCGGGCGAACTGCCCGCCGTCGCCCGGCGGATCGTCACCTTCACCGACGGGGCGGCCCCGCGCCGCCCCACCCCCGGCTCCGCGGCGGCCTCCCGCTACGGAGCGGCGGGCGCGCGGGGCGAGGCGCGGGCCGGATTCCCGCACGTACGGCGGGCGGTGGCGGCCCTGCGGAGCGCGCGGGACGCGGGGGCGCGGGAGCCGGCGGCACGGCTGGACGCCCTGCTCACCGTGATGTCCACCCTCCAGGACACCGGTCTGCTCCACACGGCGGGCCCGCACGGGCTGCGCCTGGTGCAGAACGGAGCCCGCGACGTCCTGGACGCGGGCGGCAGCGCCACCGCGGCCGGCCGCTCCGCGCTGGACGCCTTCGACATCCGGCTGCGGGCGGCGGGGCTGCGCCCGAGGGGCAGCGCGCACCTGCTGGCCGCGACGCTCTTCGTGGACGGGCTGTGGTGGCGCGGCGGCACGCCGAACGCGCGGGCGACGATCCGCGCGGGCCGACGGGAGGCCCCCGTACCCGCGTGAACGCCGTACCGGCACGGCCGCCGGGCCGGCACGGCCGCGTACCGGTACAGCCGCGTACCGGCACGGCCGCCGGGCCGGTGTGCGCACCGCACCGGCACGGCCCCCGCACCGGCCTGGCCGCGAGCGCTACTCCCCGGGCCCGTCGTCACGGCCTTCGGCAGCGCTGCCGCGGATGCCCGGGCCGGTGGGCCGATCCCGCGGGTCCGGGGCGAGGCGGCCGACCACCTCCGCCAGCTCCCTGCATGCCTGCTCCACCTTCCTCCGGATGTTCCGCTGCTCGGTGACGATCGCCGCCAGCAGCAGCCCGGTCAGCGCGGCCGAGCCGTTCAGGGCCTGAATGGTGATCATCGTCTCCGTGAGGTCGTGGTGGGTGAACGGCCCGACGTGGTCGGTCGCCGCCCAGATCACCACGACCGAGACCAGCAGGGCGCAGGGCGCGCTCCCCGCCAGTTGGAAGCGCAGAGCCGCCCAGATCAGCAGCGGAAAGACGAGGAAGAGCAGGCACAGCGGGCTCCTGGCGGCCAGCGGGGTGACGACGACGGCCGTGACCACCAGGGCCGCCGCCTCCCCCCACCGCCGGCCGTGGCCCCCGTCCTCGCGCCGCTCCTGGCCGGCGCGGTCGCGGTCGCCCGCGCCCGGCAGCCGGACCCGGCGCAGCAGGAGCAGCAGCGGGGTGACCACCAGGACCCCCATGGCGTCCCCGGCCCACCACGCGGTCCACGTCGGCCAGAACCCGTGGCGCGGCAGCCGGTCGCTGAGCACCAGCACGCCCGTACCGACGGTCGCGCTGATCAGCATCCCGCCCAGCGCGCCGAGGAACACCAGCGCCACCCCGTCGCGCAGCCGGTCCACCTCAAGGCGGAAGCCGGCCCGGCGGAGCATCAGATACGCGCAGACCGGGGCGAGGGTGTTCCCCGCGATGATCACGATGTCCGTGGGGTGGAAGTCGCTGATCGTGACGATGCTCAGCAGGGCGCCGAGCGAGATCCCCGGCCAGACGCCGAGGCCCAGATGGAGCAGGCAGCCCAGGGCGACGCCCGTCGGCGGCCAGAGCGGCGTGACGATCGCGCCTTCGACCCGCACCTGTCTCACCAGCCCGAGCTGCCCGAACGCGTAGTAGGCGACGGCGACGCCGAGGGCGGGGAGAGCGCGGACGGTGAGACGGCGGAGTTGCTCGGTACGCACCACACCGGCCATCAGACAATGCCCGCCGCCGTGCTCCGCCCAGGTCGGCCGTGACACGCTGCCGAGGCGGTCACACGAGCGGCCGGCGCCACGCCCGGCCTACCGGTCCGGGGGTGCCGCGTCATGGCGGAGGACGAGGACGGCGGCGTCGTCCGAGTGGCCGGTCAGCACGGCCACCTTCATCACCTCGGCCGCCAGCTCCCCCGGCGGCGTACCCCCGCGCACGCCCTCGGCCAGTACCCCCGCGACCGTCGCCAGCCCCTCGTCGATCGGGAACGAGGGGCCCTCCACCACCCCGTCCGTCAGCAGCACGAAGACGCCCGCCTCGGTCAGCCTGCGCCGGGTCACCGGGTACGCCTCGCCCGGCTGGATGCCCAGCGGCAGTCCGCCCGCGTCCTCGGCCACCCCCGACCGGCCGTCGGCCGTGGCCCACACCGAGGCGACATGGCCCGCCCGCGCGCTCTGCAGCTCCCAGGTGACCGGGTCGAAGCGGAGGAAGGAGCAGGTCGCGAAGAGGCTGGAGCCCACCGAGAGCAGCAGGTCGTTGGCCCGGCTCAGCACCTGGCCCGGGTCGGTCGCCGTCGCGGCCACCGCCCGCAGCCCGATCCGTACCTGCCCCATGATCGCGGCGGCCTCGACGTCATGGCCCTGGACGTCCCCGACGCAGAGGGCGAGCGCGCCGTCGGGCAGCGTGAACCCGTCGTACCAGTCGCCGCCGATGTCGAGCCCGTCCCGCGCGGGCGCGTACCGGGCCGCCGTCCGCAGCCCGGGGAGCGCGGGCAGCACGGCCGGCAGCATCTCCCGCTGCAACGCCTCGGCCAGCTCCACGCGGGCGTGCTGGAGCTCCGCGCCCCGGCGCGCCTGGGCGGTGAGCCGGCCGAGGGTGGTCAGCAGGTCCTCGGCGCTCGTGGCCGGGGCGGACCGTGTGGGACGACGCCGGCTCATCCACCGCTCCGAGGTACGTCCGTCATGGACCGTCTGTCATGGACCGCCCCGGGGTTTCCGCGCGGCGGCGTACGTACGGCGACCCGTGCGGGCAGCCGTCACCCTGGCCCGCACGAAGCACCGCATTCATCATATTTCCGACTCGCCCATTCCGCCCCACGAGCGCCCGGGGGTGCCTCATGGCGGGCAGGGCCGCCCCCTGGGACGGGGTGTGTACCCGGAGTCCCGTCCGGGTGCGCTCCGGGAACACACCCCCCTTCCGGGAACGCACCCACCTCATGAGCGGGCCCCGGGCGGTCAGCAGGCCATGGCGGTGGCCGTGCTCCGACGCCGGGACCAACGCGTCCCGGGCAGCCGCCGCAGCTCGCTGATCTTCACCGGAAACGCCGCGTCCCGCCCCTCGATCTTCGCGAAGGGCGGGACACGGAGCGGGACATGGGGCGCGGGACACCGCAGGGCGAGGCCCCCGAGAGGCGTTACTCCGTCGGCTTCGCCGACTTCGCCACCGGCTTGCGCAGCGCGATGTTCAGCTCGCGCAGCCGCGTCTCGTCCAGCTCCGTCGGCGCGCCCATCATCAGGTCCTGCGCGTTGCCGTTGAGCGGGAAGGCGATCGTCTCGCGGATGTTCGGCTCGTCCGCCAGCAGCATGACGATCCGGTCGACGCCCGGGGCGATGCCGCCGTGCGGCGGGGCGCCGAGGCGGAAGGCCTTGAGCATGCCCGCGAACTCGTGCTCCACGGTCTCCCGGTCGTAGCCCGCGATCTCGAACGCCTTGATCATCAGCTCGGGTTCGTGGTTGCGGATCGCGCCGGACGACAGCTCGATGCCGTTGCAGACGATGTCGTACTGCCACGCCAGGATGGACAGCGGGTCCTTCGTCTCCAGGTCGTCCAGGCCGCCCTGGGGCATCGAGAACGGGTTGTGCGAGAAGTCGATCTTCCCGGTCTCCTCGTCCTTCTCGTACATCGGGAAGTCGACGATCCAGCAGAAGCGGAAGACGCCCTCGTCGAAGTGGCCCGCGCGCTTGGCGGCCTCGACCCGGACGGCGCTCATGATCTTGGAGACCTCGTCGAAGCCGCCCGCGCCGAAGAAGACCGCGTGCCCCGGGACCAGCGCCAGCCGCTCCGTGAGGACCTTGACGTCCGCCTCCGTGAGGAACTTGGCGATCGGTCCCGCCAGCGCCCCGTCCTCGCCGACGCGGACCCAGGCCAGGCCCTTCGCGCCGTGCTCGACCGCGTACTCGCCGAGGCCGTCGAAGAACTTCCGCGACTGTCCGGCGGTGTCAGGCACCGGCAGGGCCCGTACGTGCTTGCCCGCGAACGCCTTGAACTCGGAGCCCTCGAAGACGTCGGAGATGTCGACCAGTTCGAGCCGGGCGCGCAGGTCGGGCTTGTCGTTGCCGTACTTCAGCATCGACTCGCGGAACGGGATGCGCGGGAACGGCGAGGTGACGTGCCGGCCGCCGCCGAACTCCTCGAACAGCTCCGTCATCAGCTTCTCGATCGGCTGGAAGACGTCCTCCTGCTCGACGAAGCTCATCTCGACGTCGAGCTGGTAGAACTCGCCCGGCGAGCGGTCCGCGCGCGCGTCCTCGTCGCGGAAGCAGGGCGCGATCTGGAAGTAGCGGTCGAAGCCCGAGATCATCAGGAGCTGCTTGAACTGCTGCGGCGCCTGGGGCAGCGCGTAGAACCTGCCCGGGTTCAGCCGCGAGGGGACGACGAAGTCGCGCGCGCCCTCGGGGGAGGTCGCGGTGAGGATCGGTGTCGCCATCTCGTTGAAGCCGAGGGCGGTCATCTTGTGCCGGATCGCGGAGACCACGGCCGTACGCAGCAGGATGTTGCGGTGCATGCGCTCGCGCCGCAGGTCGAGGAAGCGGTACTCCAGGCGCCGCTCCTCGTTGACGCCGTCCTCCGCGTTGACCGTGAACGGCAGCGGTCCGGCCGCGCCGAGGATCTCGACCTCGGAGACCTCGATCTCGATCTCGCCGGTCGGCAGCTCCGGGTTCACGTTCTCCGCACCGCGCGCGGAGACCTTGCCGTCGATACGGACGACGGTCTCCTTGGTGAGCTTCGACAGCTCCTCGTTGGCGGGCGTGCCGGGGCGGGCGACGAGCTGCACCAGACCGTAGTGGTCACGGAGATCGATGAAGAGGATGCCGCCCAGGTCTCGGCGATTGTGCAGCCAGCCGCTCAGCCGGACGTCGGCGCCGACGTCAGAGGCGCGGAGCTGGCCGCAGGTGTGGGACCTGTACCGGTGCATCGTCGTTTCATCCAGTCTTGGCAGTCGGAGTGGTCAGGAGGCGGGCGGGACACCCGAGGCGTACGCGTCACGTGCGAGACGTACGACACGTATGCGAGAGGAAGCATGATGCGCCGGACGCCACCTGTCGCCCAACCGGTTTCGGAAAACCCGTTGGGCCATAACAGGCTACCGCCCGCGTCCGACACCGCGGTCTGCCGCACGACCGGGCGCACCCCGGGCAGGTCGACTCGGCGGAGCCGATGGTCTCCGAGATGCTGACCGACGTGCTCGTCCACACGGACGGGGACGCGCGCTCCGCACCGACGGCGCCCTGGTGAGCCGGCGCACCTGGTCGAGCTCTACGAGGACGGCGGGGGCGGCGCGCCGGTGGCCTCCGGCCCGCCGGGACCGGTGGAGGAGTCCGCGGCGTAACGTTTCCGCACCTCGGAGAGCACCCCGAACGCGGCGGCCGTCAGCGGTACGGCGAGCAGCATGCCCAGAATCCCGGCGACGCTCGCGCCCGCCGTGATCGCCAGCATCACCACGGCGGGATGCATCTGCACCGTACGGCTCTGGATCATCGGCTGGAGCAGATGCCCCTCCAGCACCTGGACGGCGAGCACCACCCCGAGCGCCCAGAGCCCGATCACCCACCCCCGGTCGACGAGGGCGACCAGTACGGCGACGGCGCCGGAGAGCAGCGCGCCAAGATACGGGATGTACGCGCCGACGAAGACCAGCGCCCCGAGCCCGACCGCGCCGGGCACCCGCAGGATCAGCAGGCCCACGGTGATGCAGACCGCGTCGATGAGCGCGATCAGGGTCGTCCCGCGCATGAAGCCCTCGACGGCCCCGAACGCGCGGCGCGCCATCGCCTCGACGGCCCGCCCGGCCGGCCCCGGGGCGAACCCCCGGAGCGCGCGGGCCGCCCGGGGCGAGTCCCGCAGGAAGAAGAAGACCAGCAGCAGGGCGAGGACGGCGGTGGCGATCAGCTCCCCGACCACGCTGATGCCGGTGAGCACCCCGGAGGCGGCGGTGGCACCGAACTTCCCGACGAGGTCCTTGGCGTTCTTCGCCAGATCCTCCAGCGAGGTCCCGGCGGCGCCGCCGAAGTGCTTGCTCACCGCCTGGCCTGCCTGGCGCAGCGAGGCGACGATCTGGTCCCCGGTGTCGACGAGCGCGCTGACGACGATGTACGCGGCGCCGCCCACCACGCCCACGATGGCGACGCAGGTCAGCGCGGAGGCGAGCGAGGCGTTCAGCCGCAGCGCGATCAGCCGGCGGTAGAGGGGGCCGAGCAGCGCCGTACCGAGGAGGGCGAGCAGGACGGGGGTGACGGCCGTCTTGAAGGTGACGCACAGCCAGATCGCGACGGCCCCGACCCCGGAGACCAGCAGCGCGACCCCGCACCACGCGGCGAGGCGCCGGGCGCTCTCGGGGAGGAGGGGGTTCGGCGGCGTCTGCACGCCCCCAGCCGACCACGGCCGCCCGGGGTTGTCCTGCGCTGCCCGCCGCCCGGGTGGCGCACCGGCACCCCCGTACGCCGGCCTCGGGCCCGCCCCGGTCCGTCACCGCCAGTCGGGCAGCATCGCCTCGTGGTAGCGGGAGCCGGCCGACCCGTGCGGCAGGATCTCCTGGATACGGCCGAGGTCCTGGGGCGTGAGGGTGACCTGCGCGGCGGCCACGTTCTCCGCCAGGCGCTCCGGGCTGCGGGTGCCGGGGATGGGGACGATGTCGTCGCCCTGCGCGAGCAGCCAGGCCAGGGCCAGTTGGGCGACCGTGATGCCCTTGCCCTCCGCCAGGGAGGTCAGTTCGCGGACCGCGGCGAGGTTCTTCTCGTAGTTGCCGGGCTGCCAGCGCTCGTCCTGGCCGCGCATGTCGTCGGCGGGGTACGCGGCGGCCGGCTTGACGGCACCGGTGAGGAAGCCGCGGCCGAGCGGCGAGTAGGGCACGAAGCCGATGCCCAGTTCCCGGACCACCGGCAGGACCTCGGCCTCGACCGCCCGCTCGAACACCGAGTACTCCGTCTGGAGCACGGAGACCGGGTGGACGGCGTGGGCCCGCCGGATGGTCTCCGGGCCGGCTTCGCTCAGCCCGAAGTGCCCCACCTTGCCTTCGGCGATCAGCTCGCCGACCGTACCGGCGACGTCCTCGATGGGGACGTCCGGGTCCACCCGGTGCTGGTAGAGCACGTCGATACGGTCGGTGCCGAGGTGGCGGAGGCTCGCCTCGGCCACCTCGCGGATGTGCTCGGGACGGCTGTCGAAGGCGGTTCCGATCCGGGCCGGGTCGCTGAGGTCGAAGCCGAACTTGGTGGCGATCAGGATCTCGTCGCGGAAGTCCTTCACGGCACGGCCGAGGAGCTGCTCGTTGCTGCCGGTGCCCAGGCCGTACAGCTCGGCCGTGTCGAAGAGGGTGACGCCGCGCTCGTAGGCGCGGTGGATCGTGGCGATGCCGTTCCGGTCGTCCGGGGTCCCGTACGCCATGGTCATGCCCATGGTGCCCAGGCCGATCGCGCCGGCCCGCAGGCCCTGGCCGCCGAGCGTCCGGAGGGGAAGATTCGTCGTGTCGTGTGCCATGGCATCGACGCTAGGCGCGCGGAACCCGGGAGGCATGGGGCACAAGTCGCGTAGGATTGCCTGATCCTCTCAGCCCCCTCCCGATTCTCAGCCCTCGATTCTCCGGGGGCGCCCCGGCCCGCCCGCCCGCCCGCCCCCGCCCCCCCGCAGCGAGAGCCCACACCACACCCCCCCCCCCCCCCCCCCCCCCCCCCCCCCAGCCCACCCACCGCCCCGC
>NZ_JBHZEJ010000007.1:0-128434 GCF_042756365.1 Streptomyces sp. NPDC059092 | reverse complement strand
TGGCTTGGCGCGCGGTACCCGGGTGGTTTGGGGCCAAAGTGGCGTAGTATTGCGTGTTCCTATCTGCCCCCTCCGGATTCTCTCCCCTGGTTTCAAAGCCCCCCCCCCCCCCCCCCGACTCTCCGGACAAGGAGTCCCGCCGTGCTGGACCGGCTCACCGCGGCCATCGACCGGCACTGCGCCGGACCGAGTTCGGAGACCCGGATCCCCCGGCTCACCCTGGTCTCGGTCGACGAACCCGTCGAACACGCCGACCTGCTGTACGAACCGATGATCTGCTTCGTCACCGACGGCGCGAAACGCACCACCTCGGGGGACCTCTGCGAGGTCGCGCACGCCGGTGACCTGCTGCTCACCACGATCGACCTGCCCATGGCCGTCGCCCTGGAGAAGACGCCGTACCGCTCGGCCGTCATGCGGCTCGACAGCCGGGCGCTCGCCGCCCTGCTCGTCGAACTGGACGGGACCGGCCCGGCCGCACCGCCGTCGGCGGCGGCGACAGCGGTGGGGCAGGTCAGCGCGGAGATGACACCGGAACTGGTCGACGCGGTCACCCGCTGGGTCGAACTCCTCGACTCCCCCGAGGACATCGGCCCCCTCGCGCCCCGGATCGAGAGCGAGATCCACTACCGGCTGCTGCGCGGCTCGCTCGGCCCCCTCCTGCGCCAGTGGTCGCTGGCCGGCTCGACCGCGAGCCGGGTGCGCGAGGTGGCCCGGTGGATCCGCGAGCGCTACGCGGAGCCGCTGAGCATCGACGCGATCGCCACCGCCGCGCACATGAGCCCGGCCGGCCTGCACCGGCACTTCAAGGCGACCACGGGCATGAGCCCGCTGAAGTACCAGAAACACCTGCGGCTGCAGGAGGCCCGCCGGCGGCTGGCCACCGGTGACGCCACCGCCGCCCAGATCGCCCAGGCGGTCGGTTACGTGAGCGCCACCCAGTTCAGCCGCGAGTACCGCAGCGCCTACGGCCTCCCGCCCGGCCAGGACGCGGCCCGCCTCCGCGCCCGCCCGGCCCCCGTCCGTACGCCCACCGACGGGCGGGTCTGAGCCTCGGGGCCGGCGGAGCGGTCCTCAGCGGGCGCCGTGCTCCGCGGGGACCGTGCCCAGGCGGCCCGCCTGGAAGTCCTCGAAGGCCTGCTTCAGCTCGGCGTGACTGTTCATCACGAACGGGCCGTAGTGCGCCATCGGCTCCCGGATCGGCTGCCCGCCGAGGAGGACGACCTCCAGGTCCGGCGTGTGCGCGTCCTGCGTCGCGTCGGCCCGTACGGTGAGCGAGCCGCCCGCGCCGAAGACCGCGGTCTGGCCGCTGTGGACCGGCCGCCGCTCCGTGCCGACCGCGCCGCGGCCCGCCAGGACGTACGCGAGGCCGTTGAAGTCCTCGCGCCACGGCAGCGTCACCTCGGCGCCCGGCCGCAGCGTGGCGTGGATCATCGTGATCGGGGTGTGCGTGACACCGGGACCCTCGTGGCCGTCCAGGGCTCCCGCGATGACCCGCAGCAGCGCACCGCCGTCGGGCGAGGTCAGGAGCTGGACCTGGCCGCCGCGGATGTCCTGGTAGCGCGGGTCCATCATCTTGTCGGAGGCCGGCAGGTTCACCCAGAGCTGGAGTCCGTGGAAGAGCCCGCCGGACGTGACCAGCGACTCCGGCGGCGCCTCGATGTGCAGCAGGCCGGAGCCCGCCGTCATCCACTGGGTGTCGCCGTTCTGGATGGTCCCGCCGCCGCCGTTGCTGTCCTGGTGTATGAACGTGCCGTCGATCAGGTACGTGACCGTCTCGAAGCCGCGGTGCGGGTGCCAGGGGGTCCCCTTCGGCTCTCCCGGCGCGTAATCCACCTCACCCATCTGGTCCATCATGATGAACGGGTCGAGGTGCTTGTAGGCGATCCCCGCGAACGCGCGGCGCACCGGGAACCCCTCGCCCTCGAAGCCGGCGGGCGCGGTCGTGACGGTGAGCACGGGACGGGCCACGGCATCGGCCGGGGCCGCCACACGGGGCAGGGTCAGCGGGTTTTCGACGGTCACTGCGGGCATGACGGCCTCCTCAGGCTCTTGTGCGCCAAGTTAGTTGAACGGTGAACATCCTGCAAGGCGTGCCGCATTCCCGGCCGCTTCCAGAGCACCCCCGAAAGCACCCTCGGGCGCCGACGGAAAGGGCCCGTACCGGTGCGGTACGGACCCTCGTCGGATCGGGGAACGGCTCGCTCAGCCGTACATGCGCCTCATCGCGAAGTCCACCATCTGCTCGACCGCCTTCGCGTCGAAGACCATCCGGTGCTCGCCCTCCATGTCGAGCACGAAGCCGTACCCCGTCGGCAGCAGGTCGATCACCTCCGCGCCGGTGATCACGAAGTACTTCGACTCCTTGCCCGCGTACCGCCGCAGCTCCTTGAGCGTGCTGAACATGGGGATCACCGGCTGCTGCGTGTTGTGCAGCGCCAGGAACCCGGGGTTGTCGCCCCGCGGGCAGTAGACCTTCGACGTCGCGAAGATCTGCTGGAAGTCCTCGGCCTGGAGCGAGCCCGTCGTGAACGCCCGCACGGCGTCGCCGAGCGACGGAGGCGACGGTTCCGGATACAGCGGCTGCTCGGCGTACCCGCCCGCGCCGGTCCCGCCCATCGGCTGCTGCTGCGGGTGCGCGTACTGCTGCTGAGCGCCCATGTTCTGGTCGTAGCCGTACATGGACGCAAGAGTACTGAGGAATGGCGCCGCCGGGAGCCCGTCTACCACGTCACACATCGCCCCTGGGTCCCGGTGCGGGGTTGCATCTTATTACCGATGGGTAGCATCATCGGTAGCTACCAACCAGTACTGGCATACGCATGAGGGATCCGCCGATCCGTCTCTGCCTTCCCGATCCTTACGGAGTCGTCGCCATGGGGCACTACAAGTCGAATCTCCGCGACATCGAGTTCAACCTCTTCGAGGTCCTCGGGCGCGACAAGCTGTACGGGACGGGCCCGTTCGCGGAGATGGACGTCGAGACCGCCAGGAGCATCCTCGAAGAGGTCACCCGCCTCGCCGAGAACGAACTCGCGACGTCGTTCGCCGAGTCCGACCGCACCCCGCCGGTCTTCGACCCGGAGACGAACACGGCGCCGGTCCCGGCCGCCTTCAAGAAGAGCTACCAGGCCTACATGGACTCCGAGTACTGGCGTCTCGGCCTGCCGGAGGAGATCGGCGGCACGACCTCCCCGCGCTCCCTGATCTGGGCCTACGCGGAGCTGCTGCTCGGCGCCAACCCCGCCGTGTGGATGTACGCCTCGGGCCCGGCCTTCGCCGGCGTCCTGCACGACGAGGGCAACGAGGCGCAGAAGAAGATCGCCGCGATCGCCGTCGAACGCCAGTGGGGCTCCACGATGGTCCTCACCGAGCCGGACGCGGGCTCGGACGTCGGCGCGGGCCGCACGAAGGCCGTCGAGCAGGAGGACGGCACCTGGCACATCGAGGGCGTGAAGCGCTTCATCACCTCAGGTGAGCACGACATGTCGGAGAACATCCTCCACTACGTCCTCGCCCGCCCCGAGGGCGCGGGACCGGGCACCAAGGGTCTCTCGCTCTTCCTCGTGCCGAAGTACGACTTCGACTGGGAGACCGGCGAGCTGGGCGAGCGCAACGGTGTCTACGCGACGAACGTCGAGCACAAGATGGGGCTCAAGGCGTCCAACACCTGCGAGCTGACCTTCGGCGACCGCCACCCCGCCAAGGGCTGGCTGATCGGCGACAAGCACGAGGGCATCCGCCAGATGTTCCGCATCATCGAGTTCGCGCGGATGATGGTCGGCACGAAGGCGATCGCCACCCTCTCCACCGGCTACCTGAACGCGCTGGAGTACGCCAAGGAGCGCGTCCAGGGCCCCGACCTGGCGCAGTTCATGGACAAGCGCGCCCCCAAGGTCACCATCACGCACCACCCCGACGTACGCCGCTCGCTGATGACGCAGAAGGCGTACGCGGAAGGCATGCGCGCCCTGGTGATGTACACGGCTTCGGTGCAGGACGAGATCGCGTTCAAGGAAGCCGAGGGCGAGCCCACGAAGGCGCTGCACGGCCTCAATGACCTGCTCCTGCCGATCGTCAAGGGGTACGGCTCCGAGCGCTCGTACGAACAGCTCGCGCAGGCCCTCCAGATCTTCGGCGGCTCCGGATACCTCCAGGAGTACCCGGTCGAGCAGTACATCCGGGACGCCAAGATCGACACCCTCTACGAGGGGACGACGGCGATCCAGGGCCAGGACTTCTTCTTCCGGAAGATCGTCCGCGACCAGGGCCAGGCGCTGAACACCCTCTCCGAGGAGATCAAGACGTTCCTCGCCGTCGGCACGGGCGGTACGGAGCTGGCCCCGGCCCGCGAAGCGCTCGCCCGCGCCGCCGCCGACCTGGAGGCGATCGTCGGCGCGATGCTGACCGACCTCACGTCGACCGGCGAGGACGTCAAGCACATCTACAAGGTCGGCCTCAACACCACCCGCCTCCTCATGGCCTCGGGCGACGTGGTCGTCGGCTACCTGCTGCTGCGCGGCGCCGCGGTGGCCGCGGAGAAGCTGGAGACGGCCACCTCCAAGGACGTGGCCTTCTACCAGGGCAAGATCGCGGCGGCGAAGTTCTTCGCCACGAACGTGCTGCCGGGCCTCGCGACGGAGCGGGCGCTCGCCGAGTCCGTCGACAGCACGCTGATGGAGCTGGACGAGGCAGCGTTCTGACGAGCACCGCCCCCGACGGCAGGGCATCTCTCCGCGCACCGGGCGCGGGAGGTGCCCTGCCGCACGCCGTGCGCCGGACGGCCCGCACGGCCTTTCACGACCACTGGCAGGGCCGGTCACGGACCCCGTCGTTAGGGTTGGGCCCATGAGCACCTCCCCCCGCTTCGACCGCGGCCACACCGACGACCTCATGTCCTACCTCGCGGCCAGCCCGTCGCCGTACCACGCCGTGGCGAACGCCGCGCAGCGCCTGGAGAAGGCCGGCTTCCGGCAGGTGCGGGAGACGGACGCCTGGGACGGGTCGAAGGGCGGCCGGTACGTCGTGCGCGGCGGCGCGCTCATCGCCTGGTTCGTGCCGGAGGGCGCCGCGCCGCACACCCCGTTCCGGATCGTCGGCGCGCACACGGACTCGCCGAACCTGCGCGTGAAGCCCCTGCCGGACAGCGGCTCCTACGGCTGGCGCCAGATCGCCGTCGAGGTGTACGGCGGCACGCTGCTCAACACCTGGCTCGACCGCGATCTGGGGCTGGCGGGCCGGGTCACCCTGCGCGACGGCTCGCACCGGCTGGTCAACGTCGACCGCGCGCTGCTGCGCGTCCCGCAGCTCGCCGTCCACCTCGACCGCTCGGTCAACACGGACGGCCTGAAGCTGGACAGGCAGCGGCACATGCAGCCGATCTGGGGCCTCGGGGAGCCCGAGGAGGGCGACCTGATCCGCTTCGTCGCGGAGGAACTGGGCGTCGAGGCCGACGAGATCACCGGCTGGGACCTGATGCCGCACGCCATCGAGGCGCCCTCGTACCTCGGCAGGGACCGCGAGCTGGTGGCAGGCCCGCGGATGGACAACCTGCTGTCGGTGCACGCGGGTACGGCGGCGCTCGCCGCCGTCGCGACGGACTCCGGCACGCCGCTGCCGTACATCCCGGTGCTCGCCGCCTTCGACCACGAGGAGAACGGCTCCCAGTCGGACACCGGCGCCGAGGGCCCGCTGCTCGGCACGGTCCTGGAGCGCTCGGTGCTCGCCCGCGGGGGAACGTACGAGGACCGCGCCCGGGCCTTCGCCGGCACGGTCTGCCTGTCGTCGGACACGGGACACGCCGTCCACCCCAACTACGGCGAGCGCCACGACCCGACGCACCACCCGCGCGCCAACGGCGGCCCGATCCTCAAGGTCAACGTGAACATGCGGTACGCGACGGACGGCAGCGGCCGGGCCGTGTTCGCCGAGGCCTGCGAGAGGGCGGGCGTGCCGTGGCAGACGTTCGTCTCCAACAACGCGATGCCGTGCGGTACGACGATCGGCCCGATCACCGCCGCGCGGCACGGCATCCAGACCGTCGACATCGGCGTGGCCATCCTGTCGATGCACAGCGCGCGCGAGCTGTGCGGCGCGGAGGACCCGTACCTCCTGGCGAACGCGCTGGTGTCCTTCCTCGCGGGCTGAGCAGCCGGCCGTACGTGCCGGAGCGGCCCACGTGCCCACGGGCCTGCGGGCCGCTCCGCGAGGCCGGCGGGCCGGCCGGACGTCCGCCGCCCGCATGGCCGTTCCGGTCAGGGGTACCCGAAGCAGGAGCGACACCCGGAACGACACGACTCCTGTGAAGAGGCGGGCCCCATGGGCATAGGCGGATGCATCACCCTCATCGCGGTCGGCGCGATCCTGACGTTCGCGACCGACTGGGAACTCGACAGCGTCAACCTCGACCTGGTCGGCGTCATCATGATGGCCGTCGGCATCATCGGCACCGCCGTCATGACCAGCATCGCGCGCCGCCGCAGGGCGATCGTCACCCCGGTCGCACCCACGGTGGTGGACCGGGACCAGCGTTTCTGACGTGACGGCCCACGAGCGGACGACGCGCGCGTGGACGGCCCCCGGCCGGACGGCTTCCGGCCGGGGCTACGCGTCGAGCCCGGCGAGCACGAGCCCGAGCCGCGACGTCCCCGTGTCACCGACCACGAGCGGAACGCCCCAGTCCTGCTGGTGGACATGGCAGGCCGGGTACTCGTTCAGCGGGTCGTCGTCGCACGAGGCGGCCATCGCGGACACGTGCAGCACCCCCTCGGTGACATCCGGGGCCAGCACCAGGTCGCGGCCGAGATCCGTACCGGCGCCGGCGCCCTCCAGCAGCAGTTCGGGCGGGGTCGCCGAGACCAGCAGCCGGGTGGACGGGCCGTACCGCGTGTCGAGCTTCTGCCCGGTCGGCGCCGTGAAGACGATGTCCAGCCGCAGCGCGCCCGGCGCGACCTCGGTCGCCGCCCGCCGCGTGCGGTGGGCGACGGACTCGACGCGCACCGCCTCCTCGGGCAGCCGCAGCCGCGTCAGCCGGTGCCGCGCGGACTCGACGACGACGATGTCCTCCCCCACCAGAACGGCGTCGCTCGGCTCGCGCAGATCGGTGGCGAGGGTGGTCACCTCGCCGGTCGCGGGATCGTAGCGGCGCAGCGCGTGGTTGTACGTGTCGCAGACGGCGACGGAGCCGTCGGGCAGCGCGGTGACCCCCAGCGGGTGCTGGAGCAGGGCCTGCGCGGCGGGGCCGTCGCGGTGCCCGAAGTCGAAGAGCCCGGTGCCGACGGCGGTACGGATCACGAACCGGTCCCCGTCCCCTTCGGTGCCCGTGTCCGTGCCGCGCTCGACGTACCGCAGCGCGCTGGTCTCCGAGTCCGCGATCCACAGCCGGTCCCCGGCCGCCGCGAGCCCGGACGGCTGCGCGAACCACGCCTCGGCGGCGTCCCCGTCCACCAGCCCCTCGTTGGTCGTGCCGGCCGCGGCCTCGACGGTCCCGGTGGCCGGGTCGTACGTCCAGAGCTGGTGCACCCCGGCCATCGCGATCCACACCCGGTCCGCCCACCAGGCGACGTCCCACGGCGAGGAGAGCGCCACCTCCAGGGCGGGGCCCGAGGTCGGCGCTCCCTGCCACCACTGCCCGCCGGTCCCGGCGACGGTCTCGATCGCGCCGCTGACCGGGTCGTACGTACGCAGCGCGTGGTTCACGGTGTCCGCGACGATCACCCGCCCGTCGGGCAGCAGCGCCAGCCCCTGCGGCTCGCTGAACGCGTCGGGGCCGAAGCCGCGCTGCCCGCTGCCGACGCGCCGTACGACGGTCTCCGCGTCCGCGTCCAGCTCCACGAGCTGGTGCCGGGTCGAGTCCGAGACGAGGAGGTGGCCGCCGGGCAGCTCCAGTACCTTGCCCGGGAAGCGCAGATCGGTCGCGACGGGCTCCGGCGGCACGTAAGGGCCGTCCCCGCGCCGCAGCGTGCCCTTGGCCGCGTGCTCGGCCTCCAGCTCCTCCACGAGCTTCGCGAGGGCGTGCGCGTGCCCCTCACCCGCGTGCTGCGCGACGATGTACCCCTCGGGGTCGATCACGACGAGCGTGGGCCAGGCCCGTACCGCGTACTGCTTCCAGGTCGCCAGCTCGGGGTCGTCCAGGACCGGGTGGTGCACCTCGTACCGCTCGACGGCGTCGGCCACGGCCTGGTGCTCGGCCTCGTGCACGAACTTCGGCGAGTGGACGCCGATGATCACCACGGTGTCCCGGTGCTTCTCCTCCAGCTCCCGCAGCTCGTCCAGGACGTGCAGACAGTTGATGCAGCAAAAGGTCCAGAAATCGAGAATGACGATGCGTCCCCGCAGGTCGGCGAGGGTGTAGGAGGTGTCGCCGGTATTGAGCCAGCCGCCCTTGCCGATCAGTTCGGGGGCGCGCACGCGGGCGCGGCGGGCGGGGGCGGGGGTCGCGTCGGTCATGGTTCAAGGGTGCCACTCCCGAACCGGCCCGCACACCGGCACCACCCGTACCCTCAGGCCGCGGCCGCACGGTGGCGCTCAGCGGCGCCGCGGGGGCGGCGCGAGGCCGAGTCGCCGGTCCTTCAGCGCCGGGAACCGCTCGCGCGTCCTGGCGACCTCCGCCGGGTCCACCTCCACGACCAGCACCTCTTCGCCGGTGCCCGCCTCGGCCAGCACCTCGCCCCAGGGGTCCACGACGATGCTGTGCCCCGACTGCTCCACCCCGGCGTGCGTCCCGGCGGTGGCGCAGGCCAGGACGTACGCCTGGTTCTCCACGGCGCGCGCCCGCGCGAGCAGCGTCCAGTGCCCGCGCCGGCGCGCGGGCCAGCCCGCCGGTACGACGAGCAGTTCGGCGCCCGCGTCGATCAGCCCGCGGAACAGCTCCGGGAAGCGGAGGTCGTAACACGTGGCGAGGCCGAGGGTGGCCTCCGGCAGCCGTACGGTGACGAGTTCGCCGCCCGCGTCCATCAGCGCCGCCTCGCCCTGGTCGAAGCCGAATCGGTGGATCTTGCGGTACGTACGGACCAGCTCGCCGTCGGGGGAGAGGACCAGCGAGGTGTTGAACAGCGCGCCGTTCTCCCCCGCCTCCACCACGGAGCCGGCGTGCAGCCAGACCCCCGCGTCGCGCGCGGCGCCGGACAGCGCCGCGAAGGTCGGCCCCTCCACCGGCTCCGCCGCCGCCGCGAAGGACTCGTACGCGAACGCCCCGACCGGCCACAGCTCCGGGAGGACGACGAGATCAGCGCCACGTTGTTCCCGTACCAGCGCGGCGACGCGCCGCCTGCGGGCTTCGAACGATTCGTCCGGGTCTACCGCGATCTGGATCAGCGAAGCGCGCACAGTACCACCGTCCTGGCATTCGAGCCGTCAACACGGGCCTACGATCGTCACACGAAAGCACTGCCGGGGTGCCATCGGGCAGCGTAACTTAGCTGCCGAACCTCCCACGCAGCCCGCAGCCGCCCGCCAGCCCGCGTACCGCAGAACCGCCGAGGGGTCCCGTGACCGTCCATCCCAGCCTTCAGAACTACGCCGACGCCTGGACCCACTCCATCGAGGCCATAGCCGAGCTGGTGCAGCCGCTCGTCGAAGGCGAATGGAACCGGCGCACCCCGTGCCCCGGTTGGTCGGTGCGGGACATCGTCTCGCATGTCATCGGTCTGGACTGCGAGATGCTCGGGGACCCGCGGCCGATCCACTCACTGCCCCGCGATCTCTATCACGTACGGGACGACCACACCCGCTACATGGAGATGCAGGTCGATGTGCGGCGCCACCACACCGCGCCGGAGATGACCGCCGAGCTGGAGTACACGGTCATCCGCCGCAACCGGCAGCTGCGGAACGAGACCCGCGCGCCCGACACCATGGTCCGCGCGCCGCTCGGCGCCGAGCAGACGCTGGAAACCGCCATGCGGATGCGGGCGTTCGACATCTGGGTGCACGAACAGGACCTGCGCTCCGCGCTGAACAGGCCCGGGAACCTGGACTCCCCCGGCGCCCTGGTCGCCCGTGACCTGCTGCTGGCCGCGCTGCCGAAGGTCGTCGCCAAGGACGCGGGCGCGCCGCCGAATTCGGCGGTCGTCATCGATGTGAGCGGCCCGGTGGAGTTCCTCCGTACGGTACGGGTGAACGCGGACGGCCGTGGTTCGATCGACGGCTCGCCCTCGCTCGGCCCCGTGGTGACGCTCGCGACGGACTGGGAGACGTACTTCCGGCTGGCGTGCGGACGGGTGCGGCCGGCGGCGGTGGAGGACCGGCTGAAGCTGGACGGGGACCAGGAGCTGGCGGAGGCGATCCTGCGGAACTTCGCCGTCACCCCGTAGCCCCGTAGGTCCCGTAGCTCCCGGGCCCTCGGTTCAGGACGGGCCCGGGGTTCAGGGCCCGGGTCCTCAGGGCTCAGGGCCCGGGAACCCCGGAGCTCAGGGCCCGGCAGCTCAGGGCCCGGCAGCTCAAGGCTCAGACGGGGACGTGCACGGCCTCCACCCGGCTCGCCACCAGCCGCTCCCGCTCGCGCCGCGCGGTGCGCGAACGCAGCCGCAGGATCTGCGCGATCCCGGCCGCCTGGAGGACGAAGACGGACGAGAACGCGATCCGGTAGTTGTCGCCGGTGGCGTCCAGCAGGACACCGACCGCGAGAAGCGTCGTCATCGAGGCCGTGAAACCACCCATGTTGACGATTCCGGAGGCCGTGCCCTGACGCTCGGGCGGGTTCGCGGGCCGGGCGAAGTCGAAGCCGATCATCGACGCGGGCCCACAGGCGCCGAGCACCGCGCAGAGCGTGATCAGCAGAGCCATGGGCGCGTGGTCGCCGGGGTACAGCACGATCGCCACCCAGACCAGCGCGGTCGCCCCGACCGTACCGAGGGCGAGCGGCACCCTGGCCGCGTGGTGCCGGGCGATGACCTGGCCGTACACCAGCCCGACGACCATGTTGGAGAGCACGATCAGGGTCAGCAGTTCCCCCGCGACGGCGCGGGACAGGCCCTGCGCCTCGACGAGGAACGGCATCCCCCAGAGCAGCAGGAAGAACATCGCCGGGAACTGGGTGGTGAAGTGCACCCACATCCCCAGCCGGGTGCCGGGCTCGCGCCAGGACGCCGCGATCTGCCGCCGTACGTACGCGGCTCCCGCGTGCTCGGCGGGCGGCGGCTCGTGCCCCTCCGGGTGGTCCTTGAGGAAGAGCAGCAGCAGGACGAGGACGAGCACCCCGGCCAGCGCGCTGCCGGCGAACGTGGTGGCCCAGCCGAGGGAGCCCAGGGTGCGGGAGATGAAGATGGTGGAGACGAGGTTGCCCGCCATCCCGAACAACGCGGCGACCTGGGCGATCATCGGCCCGCGCCGGGCCGGGAACCAGCGGGTGCCGAGCCGCAGCACGCTGATGAAGGTCATCGCGTCGCCGCAGCCGAGCAGCGCGCGGGCGGCGAGGGCCGTGCCGTACGAGGGGGAGAGCGCGAAGCCGAGCTGCCCGACGGTGAAGAGCACGACGCCGAGGGTCAGCACCTTCTTCGTGCCCAGCCGGTCGACCATCAGCCCGACAGGTATCTGCATGCCCGCGTACACGAGCACCTGGAGGATCGAGAACGTCGACAGGGCCGAGGCGTTGATGTGGAAGCGCTCGACGGCGTCGAGACCGGCCACGCCCAGGCTCGTACGGAAGATGACGGCGACGAAGTAGACGGCGACGCCGATGCCCCACATCCAGGTGGCGCGCCGGCCGCCGGGCGGATCGCCGGGCAGGGTGACGGAGACCGCGCTCACGAGTCCTCACCCCGGACCAGCACCTTGACCCGGCTGACGTGGCGGCGCACACAGGCGGCGGCGCCGTCGGCGTCGCCCGCCCTGATGGCCTCCAGCAGTTCGGCGTGCTCGGTGACGTTCTTGGCGATCCGGTCGGGATGCGCCTCCATCACGGCGACGCCCATCCGCAGCTGCCGGTCCCTGAGCTGGTCGTAGAGCTTGGAGAGGATCTGGTTGCCCGCGTTGCGCACGATCTCGGCGTGGAAGCACCGGTCGGAGACGGCGACCGCCCCGAGATCCCCCTCCTCGGCTCGCTGCCGCTGCTCCTCCAGCAGCTCCTCCAGCCGCACGAGGAACGCCGCGGACGCGGGCACGCCCTTCCGTACGGCGAACTCCTCGACCAGCAGCCGGGTCTCGACGACATCCGCGATCTCCTGCGCGGAGACGGCGAGGACGAGCGCGCCCTTCTTCGGATAGAGCTTGATCAGCCCCTCGACCTCCAGCTTGAGCAGGGCCTCGCGTACGGGGGTACGGGACACCCCGACGGCCTCGGCCAGCTCCCCTTCGGTGAGCAGCGTGCCACCCTCGTAACGGCGTTCGAGTACGGCTTCCTTGACATGGCTGTAGACGCGGTCGGCGGCGGGCGGTTGCTTCATGGGGGCGGCGGGAGCGGGCACGGGCGGCATGGACGCATCATAGATACAAGAGAGGTGCAACAGAAAATCCATTCCGCCATACGGACGTACACCTCCGCCGCAGGCCGGTGACGCGCCCCCCGCGCCCCGGCGGAGCCCCCAGAATCCGGCCAGGACCGAGCGCGAGGAGAGATCACGTGGCCGACAGACAGAACCCGGCGGGCGCGGCGGGCGCGACACCGGACAGCAGCGCGGTACGGGTCGCCCTCTGGCGGGCGATGCACGTACAGGTGGACCCGCCGCCCCACGTGTTCGAGGACGAGGTCGGCCTGCGCCTGGCCGGCCCCGACGAGGGGTGGCTCCACCGCCCGGACATGGACCCGCGCGCCACCAGCGGGTTCCGGGCGGCCGTCGTGGCACGTGCCCGTTTCGTCGAGGACCTGGTCACGGAGCGGGCCGGCCACGGCGTCGACCAGTACGTCGTCCTGGGGGCCGGACTGGACACCTTCGCCCAGCGCAGACCCGAACTCGCCGCCCGTCTGCGCGTCTTCGAGATCGACCAGCCGGGCGCCCAGGCCTGGAAGCGCCGGCGCCTGATCGAACTGGGTTACGGAGTCCCCGACGCGCTGCGCCTGGTACCGGTCGACTTCGAGGCGCACGAGGACTGGTGGAGCCACCTGGCCACCGCCGGCTTCGACCCCGGCCGGCCCGCGGTCGCCGTCTCCACCGGCGTCACCCAGTACCTCACCGAGGACGCCACCACGGCCACCCTGCGCCGGCTCGCCGGACTCGCCCCCGGCTCGACGCTCGCCCTGACCTTCCTGCTGCCGGCCGAACTCCTCGACGCCGCCGACCGCCCCGCCCTGGAGGCGACCAAACCCCGGGCACAAGCGGCCGGAACACCGTTCGTCAGCTTCTACACCCCGCAGGAGATGCTGGCGATGGCCCGGGACGCCGGCTTCCGGACCGTCCACCACGTACCGGGAACGGCCCTCGCCCACCGCTACTTCGCCGGCCGGAGCGACGGCCTCCGCCCGTCGACCGGCGAGGACCTGCTGGTGGCCACCGTCTGACGCCCGACGGCGGGGGGGCACGCACCGATACGTGTCCACCGGCGAGGCAAAAGAGAATGCGACGAACGTCCCTCGCTGCCAGGCTGCGCGCCATGGACCGCGAGAAGATCTCCCGACTGTCACACACCGATCACCCCATCAACAGCCCCCTCGACGACGAGTCGGTGCGCCGGCTCCTCCAACGGACCGTGGGCCGGGGCGACGCCCGCGTACTGGACCTCGGCTGCGGCGAGGCGGCCTGGCTGCTGCGCACCCTGGCCGCGCATCCGGAGGTGACCGCCGAGGGCGTCGACAACTCGGCCCAGTCCCTGGCCAAGGCCCGGAAGGAGGCGGCCGCTCTGGGGGTCGGGGAACGGCTCGTCCTGCACCACCAGGACGCCGCCGAGTTCACATCCCCGCACCTCTTCGACGCGGTGCTCAGCGTCGGCGCCACCCACGCCTTCGGCGGACTCCTGCCCACCCTGGACACCGCCCGCAGGCACCTCGCACCCGGTGGCCGCGTCCTGGTCGGCGACGCCTACTGGGAACGCGAACCCACCGCCGAGGCCCGCGAGATGCTGGGCGAGTACGAGGACCTGGCGACCACCGTGGACCGCGTCGCCGCCCACGGCTGGACCCCGGTCTTCGGGCACATCAGCACACGCCAGGAACTGGACGACTTCGAGTGGTACTGGACCGGATCCCTGGCGACCTGGGCCCTGGACCACCCCGAGGACCCCGACAGCGCCGAAATCCTGTCCGTCGCCTCCACCCACCGCTCACAGTGGCTGCACTCCTACCGCGACAGCTTCGGCTTCCTCACCCTCGTACTCCGCCGGACCCCCGAGTGAGGTGAAGCCCGGCGGAGAGCCGCTCCGCCGAAAACCACTGCCGGACGCGGCACCGGCTCCGTACGCTGATTGCTGATCGCGGCCCGGGACAGGCCCACGGCCGTGGGCCGGAGGTATGCGCATGGTCTCCACCGACCGCTTGCTGGCGTTCACGGCGATGTCCCTGCTCATGATCGTGATCCCGGGACCCAGCGTGCTCTTCGTGATCGGCCGGGCGCTGGCCCACGGCCGGCGCAGCGCGGTGGCCACGGTGCTGGGCAATGTGGCCGGCACGTACGCCCTGGTGGTGGCGGTCGCGCTGGGGATAGGGACACTCGTCGAACGGTCGGCGACCGTGTTCCTGACGGTGAAGCTCGCGGGCGCGGCCTATCTGACCTACCTGGGCGTGCAGGCGTTCCGCCACCGCGGGGCGGCAGGGCCGCCGACCGGGGACGCGGGGACGGGCCCGGCGCGCGGAACCCTGCGTACGGTCGGGGAGGGCTTCGTCGTCGGGGTCACCAACCCGAAGAGCCTGGTGTTCTTCGCCGCCGTGCTGCCGCAGTTCGTGAACCACACGGCCGGCCAGGTCCCCGCGCAGATGCTGCTGCTTGGCCTCGTACCGGTCGGGATCAGCCTGGTCACGGACACCCTCTGGGGCCTCGGCGCGGCGGCGGCCCGCGGCTGGTTCGCCCGCTCGGAACGCCGGATGTCCCTGATGAGCGGGGCGGGCGGCTTCGCGATGATCGGCCTGGGCGTGACGGTCGCGGCAACGGGCCGCGCGGACTGAGCGGGGCCCGATCCTGTGGGCTCAGGGCTCCTGGAGCTGGAGCCGCGCCGCGATCTGCAGATGGTCGCTCAGCGCCCTCGGAAGGGTCCACGAGGACGCCGGCCGCACGCCCTTCACCATGATCTGGTCGAGGCGCGTCACCGGGAACGACGACGGCCAGGTGAAGCCGAAGCCCTTGCCCGCCACGTTCCGGGTGGAGCGCATCCCCGAGACGAGGGGCACGAGCGAGCGGCCGAGCGCGTCCCCGTTCCGGTCGCGCTCGTCCACGACGAAGCCCTCGGACCTGCCCCGGACCGAGTCCAGATGCGTGACGTACACCGCGATCCTGCCGTACGGGGTCTCGACCACACAGCGCACGTTCCAGTCCAAGACGACGTCGTCGAGGGCGCGTGCCTCCGTCATGGGGTACTTGCTCCACACCCCACGCCACCCTCGATCGCGTGGTACTTGTACGTGCAGGCCAGGCTCTTCACGTACACCGCTCCCGCCTCATCGGTGACTTCCTGCACCGCGGGGACATCCGCACTCGAAGCGGCCAACTGCCGTGCCGTACCCGCCGGATCCGGTTTGAAGGCCGAGACGTTGTGGGTGACGACCGTGAAGCCCCTTCTGAGCCGAGCCTTCATGAAAGGTTGCGACCCCGTAGGAACAGACACGCCAGTATTCGTCAGCCTGACATGAAGCCCGGTCGAACCTGGCCTTAGTTAGTCCTAGTTAGCCCCTGGTTAGCCCCTGGTTAGCCCCTGCCCTGCGATGCTGGAGGCCGATCGAGAGGGGCCACAGCGATGCAGTGGAAGATCCACGGCGAACGTCCGATCTACGAGAACAGCTGGGTGAACCTGTGGCTCACCGACGTCGAGACGCCGGACGGGAACCGCTGGGAGCACCACGTCGTCAAGCTTCGGCACCTGGCCGTGGCCGCCGTGGTCAACGAGCGGCGTGAGGTTCTGATGATGTGGCGACATCGCTTCATCACGGACGCCTGGGCATGGGAGTTGCCTATGGGTCTGGTCGAGGAGGGTGAGACGCCAGCCGATGCTGCGGCCCGTGAGGTGCTGGAGGAGACCGGCTGGCGGCCCGGTCCGATCAAGTCGCTGATCTACGCCGAGCCGGCCAACGGCATCACCGACTCCCAGCACCACGTCTTCCGGGCCGACGGGGCGACGTACGAGGGGCCGCCGACCGAGAAGAACGAGTCGGATCGGATCGAGTGGATACCTCTGGCCGACGTGCGGGACATGATCGACCGTCGCGAGATCGTCAGCAGCGGCTCCCTGGTCGGGCTGCTGTACCTGCTTATGGACGAGGCGATCCGCTGACCTGGTGTGGCAGCACTTCCCGGAGCCGGGCCTCGAACGCCACCGCGGCCGGTTCCCGACGGAAGGGCTCCAGCTGCTCGTAGAACTCCCGGAGGTGGCCGGCGACTCGTTGCGAGCTGACGGCCGCTGCCGGGGCCAGGGCGTCCATGGCCGTGTGGCACGCCTCGTCGAGCTTGCCGCGTTGGAGCTGGGTGCGGGCGAGCCAGAAAGCGTGGAAGGCGCGGCCTCGGTGGTTCGTCTGGTGTTCTCGGCGCAGAGCGTCCGCAATCAGAGGTTCGGCGAAGGCGGCTTCGCCCAGGCGGCCGTGCGCGATACCGGTGTCCACGATCAGCTTCGGCTCGTCGAAGTAGGCGACCCAGCCCGGGTCCGGATCACCGGTGCTGATCCGTCCGAATTGGGTGTGGGCTTCCGAGATCGCAGTGTGGGTCGCGCCGTGGTTGCCGAGGGTGGCGTGGGCGAAGGCTTCGCGCATCGCGAGCATGGCCAGCACGCGCGGTGTCGTCCCCGCGGCCGTTCGGGCCTGGTCCTGGGCGGCCGTGACGAGTGCGAGGGCGTCGCCGGGCTTGTCCTGGTAGGTAGCCTGGAGGCTCATGCAGGCGAGGACGTTGGCCATGAACTGGCGGTCGTCGATGGCCTTGGCCAAGCCGAGGGATTCGGTGAAGTAGGCGCGTGCCTGGTTGTACTGACGGGCGTCGAAATAGGTCCATCCAGTGAGCCGGGCCAGCTCGGCCGCGATGCTGTGCAGGCCGTCCCGCAGAGGAGCCGGACGCTGTTCCTTGAGGAGATCGACGACGTAGCGGAGCTGCCCGACGACCGCAGGCCGTAAGGCCTCGCCGCCGTGCTCGTCGTCCCGGCGCCAGTAGTCCGCGATCGACGAGTGCAACGCGTCCAGCGTCGATGGGCTGAGGTCTCGCTCGGCCGCCAGAGTGAGGATGCTGTCGACATCCGCCCCTGGTAGTCCGGCGGCCAGCGGCTCAGCAGCGGGGACCGGTTCCTCGGCCGGTTGGCGGGGCGTGACCGTCAGGCTGGGCGGCGTCTCCCAGGAGCGGCGGGCAAGGCCGAGCATGTGTCCGGGGATGCGCAGCCCGTCCGAGATCCGTTCGATCACGTCCATGTGCAGCAACTGCCGCCGTCCGGCGATCACCTCGCCCACGCGGCTCGGGGTCAGGTCGCAGCGACGCGCGACCATCGACGGATAAATGCCTGCCCGCGCCTTGACCAGCTGAAAGATGCGGCCGAAGTCCCTGGCCTGGCATGCCTCGATCATGACTGGGTCCGTGAGCAGACTGACCGGGAGTTCCTTCGAGCGAGATGGCTCGGGCATCGGGCACGCTCCGGCATGAGGACTACGGATCGCTGCACTTGGTCAACCGAGGGTGATGTTACCCAAGTTGGGTAATCCGCTTGGCCTTTCTGTCCGGGCCTGCGGATCGCGATGCTCCTGACCATGGCGAACGGACAGAACGACGTACGGATGACGTTGCGGGTCTCCCGCGACTCCGGCCAGACGTCTTGGCCCGCATGAAGAGCTGGAAGATCCTCCGCGACTGCCGCCTCAAAGGCGACGGCATCCACCACGCCATGCTCGGCATCGCCCGGATGCACATCCTCGCACTCGCCGGATGGACGAGCGGCCCGCACAACGGCCCACCACGCCGTAGGCAACTCGGAGATCATTTACGGGACAACCCTTAGGCGGCGTGTTCGACCGCTCATCACCGTCGTTAGAGGTGGGTGCAAGGTGGTGATGAGGGTCCATCGGTTGCGGCACATGAGCGGGTCAGGATGAGACAGGGCTCCATGACGAAGGGGTGCCCCTAGTCGAGACACCCCTTGTGACCTGCACACATTCTGATCTGGCGGTGGGTGTGGGATTTGAACCCACGGTGACATCGCTGCCACGACGGTTTTCAAGACCGTCTGCATCCGTGAACGTCCGACTCTCTGACCTGCCTAGTTTCCGGGACTGCACCCCAGGGGTACTTCGCTGGCCCACACATGGCCCACGGCCTCAATTGGCTACGCCCATAGCCGACCGCAAAGAGTTCTATCAGCCGCCCCTCGCCCCCGGCGAAGCCAAGCGCCCCCGGTCACCCACACGGGCGAGAACGTTCACCGCAGGAACGCTTCCGCTTCCACCAGGCCTTCTCACAGACCGGTTCGATGGATGTATGAGATGACGGTCAGAGTCTCCTCCTCGATGGTCCACGGCGAAGTGCAGTAGAGAACTCCTCCGGTCGCGGTCACAGGTTCGACGGTGCGATTCAGTTCAATGGAGTGGACGATCACAAGTGCGTTCTCTGGCGCGAACCTGCGCTGCCATTCGACCTCGGCCCGGGTCAGGATGATCTGGCTGCCGTCGGACGTGGTCCCCTTCACCTCTACGTGAAGCTTCTCGTCCCCTCGTGTCAGGTGCAGGTCGTACGGCTTGCTGGCGCCGACGTCCTTCACGGTCCATCCCTGGGCTTCGAAGTGCTCCGTGGCGAGCAGGACGCTGCGGTCCTCAATGGCCTTACGCTCGGCGGCGGTCATGAGGAACCCTTGACCGCCCCTGCGGGCGCTCCTGCGGTTCGCGGCGGTCGCCGCGCTCTGCGTTGCTTCTCGGACCTCCACCGGCAGGTCGCCGGGAATGTGGGTGGCGTCGTCCGCTGCCTTGTACAGGAGGCCTAGGAGCCGCGCCATGAAGAGCAGGTCTTGGCTCAGAACATCCGAGTTGGGGATGGCATCGCGTCGGTACTCAATGGCCAGGACGGTCCCGGGCTCGTAGCCTTTGCCGAGCTTCGTGCGAGCGTTGAGGCGGATCTCCCTCAGCAAGTCAGCGCGCTCGCTGGCAAGGTGCTCGATGAGTGGGCGAGCCCAGTCGATGCGCTTCTTCAGGGCGGCCGGCTCTCGGGGCTTGAGCTCGCCAGCGATCCACTCGGTGGTGCCTTGCATGAGCGAGAGGTAGACGCGTTCACCGTCGGCGCTGAACAGATAGACGATGTACCAGCCGTCGGTCGCGCTCGGGGTTCTGCTCTTCGAATAGACCCGGGACCAGGCGACTTCAGACCTCTGGCCTGCCCCGTCCTTGCCCTCGACTCCGACGTCGTCGAGAGGTACCTCAATGGCTACGGCGAGAGCCTCGGCATGCTGACGCAACCAATCACGGATCTCGGTACGAACGACGACGCCACGGCGCTGCATCTCCTTCGTGTTCTTCGCCTGCCACACCTTCTGGAGGCCGAGCACCTCACTCAAAAGTTCATCCACGCCCGAACAGTAGCTACGCGGACTGACATCGGGCTGCGCAAGTCGATCTCAGATGTACTGCGCCCCCGGCCGGCATCGGCGACAGCGGGGCGCTGTTCATGGAGTTTAACGGCCCAGCCCCTGGATCCGCTGGGCCGTCGTGCTGCCGAGACGCTTGCGTAGGCCGCTACAAGGTGAGCGCAGCCCCGGAGTCGTTCTGCCCATCGATCTTCTTCTTGTCGGGAAGGTCAGGCGCTGGAACGGGGTCAAGATCCAGCTCATCCACACGAACCCGCGCCCAGAACTGGCCGTCCAACGAGAACTTCGGTCGCGCATCGTCAGATGAGACAGGAACGAGACGGGTAGAGATCCATTCGCCCTTGACCGGTGCGGGCAATTCGAGCGCGCGGGCGGCGTGGGGGTGTGATCCTTGGTGCCCCAGCACGACGATGCCTCGTTGACGCAGCTGTATCCGTGCGTCGCGGGCTCGCTTTGGCGAATCGTCCTGCTGGGCGACGGTCAACACCGTTTGGCGGCCGATGAGCCGATCCTGTACCTCAAGGAATAGCTGGTTCACCCGCTGCTGTCCCGATGAGGCTCGCCCAGGCCATTTTGCACTGAGAATCCGCTTGCGTGTTTCGGGTTCCAGGTGAAGGAGCAAGTTCGTCGGAAGGTCTCTCTGGAGCCCACCCCAGAGCCAGTAGACATCGGACTTCGCGCTGGGATCGATCTTGCGCTTATTGTCTTGATTATAGGCGCGAACGAGTTCACCATTCGCATCCGGCGCCTGCCTCCAACGCAGGCGCTCATCGGTAATCCGAACTATGCCTGCGGCCCACTCGCTCTTGTCGTCGTTCATCCAGGTCAGGACTGCAACGTGGTTGGCACGGCCGCCACGGTCGCCGTGAGCAGCGCACAGATACATCTCCATCGGAATTTCCCAACCGCCGAGATCCTTGGAGAACTTGCAGTCGATGTCGAGCTCGGCGATGGACCAGTCGAGGTCCGCGCCGTTGTCGATGTCGAATTCCTTGGTGAGGTTCACCTCGACGGCCGTCCCAAGATACGTCTTCTCCGTCTTCGTCAGGTGTTGGTACGCCCAGCGCCCCGTCCGCCGGCCGTCAAGCAATTCGTCAAGGGAGTCACGTAGTGCCCATCGGAAGCGCTCCCGCGCCTGCGGCTGGTCGTGGAACCACTCCACAAACGGGGCAAGGTCATCGGGTACGGACTGCGTAAGCCCGGGCTGGATCTGCCACTCGCGCGGCACCCTGCCCATGTCCCTGCGCGGGGGGTCCCATGTGCGGAACGTACTGCGGCGCGAGTACTTAGCCGCCAACGCTCGCGACTCCTGCATACCGGCCTGAGCGGCATCCTGCGGGAACGGCAAACCCATTTGTATCGTCACGCGCTGAAGTCTGACAGCAGGCACCAAGCCAAGTTCGACGAACCCCAACCACGGTCGACACGATCGTCAAACAGTGGCAGGCGCATCTTGGACCGACCGGCGAACCGTCCACGTGTTAAGTCCCTGCAGGGCGTCCTCGCTGGGTCCGTCCCAGCCGAATGCGGCGCTGAGGATGTGCATGGCTAGCCGCGGGGGCACCGCATTGCCGATCTGCTGACCGACGTCACGTCCAGACCACGGGTAGTTGGTCGGAAACGTCTGAAGACGTCCTGCTTCGGAGAAAGAGAAGCGGTCGAGTTCGGAGCCGTCCAGGCCGACCACGCGGTTGCGGGAGATCTTCCCCGTGACAGTGGCGGACGGCTCTTCGGACCGCCTGCGGCCCCGGGCCTTCGGGTCGCCCCCAGTGCCATAGTTGGAGATGACCTCGAAAGCGGTCGGTCGGCTGACCACGTCGGCCATCGTCCGCCACGGCAACAGACTCGCGTCCCCAGAATCTCGGGCTACGCCCTTGCGGTAAGTGCGGTGTGTCGCTGCTGGAAGCTTCACCGGGTCCTTGCCGTATCGGGCGACCAGGACTGCTCGCCGACGGGTCTGCGGTACGCCGAACGCTTCGGTGTGCAGAATGCCGCAGTCGACCTTGTAGCCCTCCCTTTCCAAGGCCTTCCCGTACTCCTTCCAGACCGGAAGTACGGCGGGCACCTGCTCAAGGACGATCGCCCGGTAGGGGCGGTCGAGCTTGTCGATGGCGTCGAGCGCCCAAATGAGAGGTTGCAGAACGAGGCCTGTCCGCTCGTCGTCCAGCTTGGCAAGGTCTTTCTCGATCTCTTCGCGGTCCTCGCGGGCAACGAGACGATCGACGAACCTCAGGACTTCTTCAAGGGCTCGGCGGCCCACGCCTGTTCCCGCGACGGTGAAGGTCTGGCAGGGAGGACCGCCGGCCAACACATCAGCCTCGGGAAAGTCAGACGGTCCATACATGCGAACATCGCCCTCGGCGGTCGCCAGACCTGAGGCGCGGCGGGTAGTGCATGCCGCCGAGTCCCATTCGATGCCCACCGTAGGAACACCAAGCGTCTCCGCTGCCACGTCGAGCCCGCCGGGGCCAGCGAAGAGGTCCACGATTTTGGTGGGCTGCACTCGGGTCTCCAGATGTGTCGTTACGGGGCGACGGTGCCCCGAGCTCGGTGACCCCGGTTGCCCGCTCTGACTGTCGCTTGCCGACGACCATGCAGCGTACCGCGAGGCACGGACAGGAAGGCCCCATGCTCTCGTGGGGTCACCCCGCCGTGCCCCCGGGCTCCCGGGCTCCCGCGCAACGATGAGCACTCGTCCCCTGTTGTTGTTCTACCCACTCGCTTTCCAACTGTCCGCGTGGCCGTCCGGGGGCGTCCGTAGAGGTTCACGCGGCAGGTCAGACAGGGCGCGCGTACGGCGGTGAACCATGGCGTCCGTCAGCGCACTGGACAAAGACCAGGACAACGCGCGGCTCAGAGTCTAGGGCTCAACTCACACAAGAGGGGGGACTGCTCATGCTTCGAGCTGTGGTTGAGCCGGTGCGTTGCTCGGGCGCCGGGGTGCTACGACCTGTGGTGCCGTCTCAGGAGTCACGGGTGTCCAACCACCTGCCGTGGATTCGACCAGTTCCAGGAAGTCCTTGTGTGCTCGCTTGGTGGAATCAAGCACCTCGTGCCATGTTTTTCGAGTCACGTTGGGGTCGTTCTCAAGCGATGAGATCGACACCTCATCGAGGCGGTCAATGCTATCGACCACGAAGGTAAGCCTACGGTAGGGAAACTGGCGTCCCAGCTCGGGATTGTCGTCGAGGAATCTGCGCAATGAATGCAGATATCGCATCGCGTTTAGGAATTCCGCGTCGGTCAGCTTATAGCCAAGCCTCTTGATTTCTACGATCCAGAGAACCCCTGAGTCGTGAAGCAGTACGAAATCAGGCTCTTTCGCCTTCCGCTCGATCGCTGTGGTGTTGATTTCGGTGTCGTACTTCTTGGCGTACCAAGCTTCGAAACTCGCCCTGACTCGTTTCAGGGACTCGTTCATTCCCAGCGGTGTCCACTCGGGAGCTAGGAGCCATGGCGCCTGCTCGATTAGCTCTTGGAGTGGTCTCTCCAGAGTTCTTCCATCAGAAATCAACGCCTCCAGCTTGGCCACAACCTCCAGCCGTTCGGCCGCTACCTGACCCAGAGAATACATTTCCGCAATGTGTGCCTTCTGGAAGAGATCCATGACGGCGTCCACAGTTGTTTCGGTCGTGTCGGCCACTTCCCGGAGTGCCTGGAGAAGACTTCGATGTGGGCCGAGGGACATTGCTAGATTGCTGATACGCTCCACATGTTCAGGATTTTGGAGTGAATCATTGTCCGTATCTCTAACAAGGAGAGCCGCAGCTTCTTTAACGGAATCTCGGTAAACCGGGTCTGCCGGTGCTGCCTCGATCAGTCTTTGTTCCAGACTTGACGTCTCCATGAAGAAGCGAGTCTTTGCACGTCGAATATGCTCTTCACTGCGCCTGGCAAGCTCCTTCATCAGCGCCTGACCCCACTGGCTCAGAGCTTCCCCTAGGTCCGAAGACCAGATAATGTCTTGCCTATCAGATCGGACTAGATCCTCGTCCTCATCCAGCCATTCGGCGTGGAGCTCACCCACAATGGAGCTTCGCAGTTTGAACTCTCCGGTGAATCCCGTGGCAATTCCAAAGTCCATCGTTTGTGCTACGAATTTTCCGCGTGCGTAGATTCGCACGCCAGCCATATTGGAGTCCTTGTAGGATTTCTCGCTGTAGGCGACGTATCCGGTTACCGGGAGGAAAGATGATTCGAACGGAACGGGTCTGTCGGCGAGCTCAATCCTAGTTCCCTCCAGTAGATCGATCTTGAGTTGCCCGAGCGTGAACTGATCGGTCAAGGATGAAGAATTTTTGACACATACTCGCCAGTCGGCGCGTTCAAGGCCGAATCGTGCAGCGAGTTGCCTATTCAGCTCTTCCTTGCTGGGGACACGCTTCCGCGAGAAGTTCCTCAACCTGATCGTGGTTCCATGGTCCTTAGACCATGTGCCGTCCAGTTCGCCAATCTCGGGATGATAGTTCTTTTCCGTGTCTGCGAGCATGTCGGTAAGGTTGAGGATTAAATGCGAGGTGCGATATCCGTTCTCAGTATTTTCGCCACCAGCTGAGACAACCTCCACAGTCTTGCAGATGCCGAATGGGGCAAGTTTACCGATTCCTTTTCTGCCCATCACGGGACGGTTCTTGCCTCGGGATTTGTCGCTACCTGTTCGGCTGCGCCTGTCGGCGCCGACAGTCAGATAGTGCTTATTGATCTCGGAAGGGGTCATCCCGTGACCGTTATCGGAAATTGTTATTTCGTATTGCGCAGAGAGGTTGGGCGCCTTGGGGTCGAAGAGGAAAGCTCCCCAAGGCACTGTGACAGTGACGTCTTCTGCATCCGCGTCGTACGAGTTGGCAATGAGTTCAGCCAAGACGGCCGAAACGCGGTCGTAGAGTTTGATGCCGAGCTTGTCGATCGTGAGCCGGCTGATGCGCATCGTGTAGACGTGTGCAGACTCGCTGCTGGGTGAGTCTGCTGCTGACTGCTCAGGCCCGGAAGGGGTGAGCATGGGAAGCTGTTCCGGCTGGTTCGACGGGTCCGACATCAAGTCCCCCTGGTCCGGCGACGGTGAATCAGACATTCTGCATGATGTGTCGTCAGCTTGCCTAGGGCGCACGCGGGTTGCAGGGAGCGCGAACCATGGTCATGAGGCGCTATGTTGAGCTAACATCCAGCCGTGACGAAGCCAACTGCCATCGACCTCTTCGCAGGAGCCGGCGGAGCCACCCAGGGCCTCGTGGGGGCTGGCTTCTCTGTCCTGGGCGCGGTCGAGAACGACTCTGATGCGGCTGCTACACACGCCAAGAACCATCCAGATTCCCACCTGTGGGAAGCGGATATCCGCTCGCTACAGGCTTCCGCAATGCGTAGACAGTTGGGGTTGGCCCCCGGTGAATTGACGCTGCTGAAGACGTGTCCCCCTTGTCAGGGATTTTCTTCGCTTGCGTCCGGTAAGGGGCTGACTGACCACGAGCGTAACGATCTCGTTTTGCATACAGTCAGATTCGTGCGCGCGCTGATGCCGCAGTCCGTTCTATTGGAAAATGTTCCTGGGCTAGGGAAAGACGCGCGCCTCCAAAGCGTGCGGGATTCGCTTCACTCTCTTGGTTACGTCTCGATGGTTTATAGGTTCGAGGCGTCCGATTTTGCTGTGCCGCAACGTAGGCGTCGTCTAATCATGCTCGCTGTGAGAGGGAAGAGACGGATCCTCCCCCAAGATATTTCCGAGGTAATTCCCGACCTGCGTGGTTCTGTTTCAGTCAGGGCCGCATTCTCCGAACTGGAATCGGCTAACAGAGTGGATGACCCGCTTGATCGCTATCGGAAAAGTTCTGACAAGGTTAGGCGTCGCATTGAGTCGATCCCTGTTGGCGGGGGGCGCCTAGACCTGCCAGAGGAGCATCAGCTCGATTGTCACAAGAAGGTTGGCACGAAGCATGCCACCGCTTCGTATGGTCGCATAAAGTGGGATTCTCCTGCGTCAACGATGACCACCCGTTGCACTACTCCCGCTTGCGGTACGTTCGTTCATCCGGAACAGCATCGCGGCATCACGCTGAGGGAAGCTGCTACGTTGCAGACCTTTCCGGCGGACTATGACTTTCAAGGAGACTACGGGTCAATTGAGCGACAGATTGGAAATGCTGTGCCTGTCCGTATGGCAACCGTCCTCGGAATGGCTGTGCGGCGGACGCTGAATCTCTAATCTGAGCCATTTGCCGTGGAGAGATATCTAGCAGACAGGTGAAACCAAGACGGGCGTGGCCTCACTTAAAGGTCTCGCCCGTCTACCGTGTGCGGTTCAGGAAGGGAGGAATCCCGGCTTCTCCCTTCCTAGGACTTGCAGCTGGTTCAGGTAGTCTTGTGCAGCCGGTTCGGTGCTGTAGCGCTGCCTCATGACGGCCGCGAGTTCTCGACTGGTCATGATCAGGGACGGGACGGACTGACGCTCTCCCTGTAGGGCGCGTTCGCCGTGGATGAGGGCTTGTTCGAGGTCACCCTCTCGCGCTGCGGTGACCCCCAGGGTTACCCGTGCTTCGGCGTTCCGCATGGGTGATCGCTCTGTGCCGTCGAAGTCAGTTCCCGTACGCAGAACTTCATCCGCGAGTGTCCGCGCAAGTCGGTCTTCCCCGACCAGCCGATAGCAGTCCATCGCGTAGAAGTCGAACTTGGCGGGGTCGACAACAAAGTGGTTGTCCAGGTTCTCGGGATACGGCATCCCCTCTAGCAGCCGGCGCCCCTTGTCGAGGGCCACCTCAACCTGCCGACGGTCCCCGAGCCGAGCCCATGCCTTGGCCTCCTGGCCGGCGAGCTGCACGGCGACGCCATGGTGCGCTGCGGTCTCTGCCCCGGCTTGCGCTGCCGCGATGACCCCGCGATAGTCGCCGGTCGTGAGGGAGAACCACGCCCGCATCTCGTGCGCCCACCCCGCCACCTCGGGATGGTCGGACTCGGTCGCGAGCGAGAGTGCGGCACGCCGCGTTGATTCGGCCGCGTGGCGGTCGCCCGTGTCGTACTCGACACAGCCGACCAGCAAGGCGAGCCAACCTGACAGCGCGAGTACCTCGCGATGCTGGGCAAGCGTGAGGCTCTTTGTGTGCAGGTCAACAACGCGGCGAAGCCACTGCCGACCCTCGATGAGAAGCTGGGCACTCGGCATGAATGGGTACTCGGAGCAGAGGCGGTCCGTGGTGATCCGGAGCGCATCGAGCGTCGCGCTGTCGATGTCGGACCGGTTCAGACGACTCACGATCTCCAGAGTCTCCATGCCGCTCGCTGCCAAGATCTCATTGTCTCCGTCCCGGCGAGACGGTGCGGGGAAGAGGGCGTGTGTCACCGTGCCGAACACGGCCGCGATGATCGGTTGGTAGAAGTCATTCGGTGTCTGGCCGGACTCCCAGCGCTTCCACTGGCGAATCATGCTGTCTTCTGCTGGCAGCTCCGTGGGTGCGTGCGCACGCAGGGCCCTGACCGCGTCACGCTGTGACCAGTCGCGGGCCTGTCGTTCGGCAGCAATGCGCCGCGCCCATGCGGGCCTGTCGTCAGTCATGCGCCCTCCTCTGAGTGCCTCTACTCCGAGTCTCGCGCGCGGGCCGGGGGGACAGGGAAGGGGACAGGGGGGTGTCACCGGACATGTCCCCACCTCTCTTTCGCCGTCCCCAGGCTGTCACTTACCTCACACACCCCGTTACTCCCATGCTGGTTGCAGATCAAGCGCCACCCGGTTCGGAGCGGCTTTCCAGCACTTCGAGTCGTTCGGTCAACGCCTTGAGTTGGGAGCGGATTTCCTTGATGTCATCACGTACGTCGTCACCCGGGGCAGACCCGTCGCTGACGAAGTTGCCCAAGTTCCCAGCAGACACGATCAACCCCTCGCTCCGGAGTGCGGCTAGTCCGTTCTGAATGGTCTGGCTGGCGTACCCAAAGCGGTCCATCAGCTCTCGCTGAGAGGGGAGTTTTTCCCCCGGCTTCATCTTCTTGATGTCGTCGCGGAGCGCGTCTGCGACCTGTACCGCCTTCGGCTTGGGCCCTCCTGTGACAGTCATGCCTTGAGGGTACCCACCACAGCGAACTAGTCCGCATCACCCCGCAAGGGTTGTGCACTACAGCAGACTAGTGCAAGCTAGTTGACGAGAGGTTGCCCTGACTCAAAGGGGAAATCGCTTGACCTGCACAGGCAGCGTCCGGAGGAAAGCCCGCAGGGGTGAGTACGAGGGAAGCGCTCGCTCCTTGAGAACTGAATCGTGTGCCGCTCCAGCCATCTGCTCTTGGGTGGTCGATGGGGCCGCCTCCAGTCCGGGATGTTCACGGACTTGGGAGGTCGTCTCCGGCCCTGGCAAGGGTTCGGGAGACCGCCGGAGTGATCCGGCCGCACGTCGCCGCGTCGTGGGTTACGCGGTCCGGGGCAACCAACCTCCCCGAGGCATCAAAAGGGGCGCTGTCCACCGAGTCACCCGGGGGTGGGCAGGGGTCGCAGAGTCTGTGCGGCCAACGATCACCCGGCATCACCTTCGCCGGAGGTTCGCATGATCCGCCGCTGTATGCGGGCGCTGACCGTGCTGGACCGGCACGGCGGCAACGCCCGCCCGCGTCGCTGAGACGCCGACGGCCGTACTGGACCTGAGTCCGGGACGGCCGCCGGTGTCTGCACCACCGCCCCGACGGTCGCAAGGCCGGGTTCGACTCCCGGCCGGGGCACTCCACCCACGAACGGCGCGGCCCCGGTGTGTCACCACCGGGGCCGCTTCGAGCCGTTCCACCTGCAAGGGAGAACCCGACTCATGGAGCACATCGTTACTGTTCAGGACGCCGTTACGGCGTTCGCGCCGTGGCGTGAGCCGACGGACGCGGAGCTGGACGCGATCGAGTTGGAGATGCCCGTCATCACGGCGGACATCGCCCTGCTGGACGCGCAGATCATGACGCTGGACCGGCCGGTCACCGAGCTGGACATCCGGCGGATCCGCCGGGCCCACAACCGGCTGCTGACCGCCCGCCGGGAACTCTCGAACCGGTCCGCCGTCGCGGACCTGTCCGGGGGTGCCGCATGAGCGCGCTGGACGCGGGCCTGAGCGCCGCGCACGCGGAGGTGAAGGCAGAGATCGCCCGGACCGACTCCAAGACGTCGCTGCTGCTGGCGTTCATCGGTGCGCTGCTGGCCGGCGTGTGGACGGTCGCCAAAGACGTCCACCTCCCCGTCGCCGCGTACGTGGTCGGCGGCGCGGGTGTGGTGCTGCTGGTCGTCGCCGCCGGTCTTCTGCTGGGAGCGGTCCGCCCGAACCTGTCGGGTGCGGCGGTGGCGGGTTTCCCGCTGTGGGCGACGCTCACGGCCGAGGAGATCCGGGACCACCTGGCCGAGGACCGGCGGGGCGCGGACATCGCGAATCTCTCCCGGATCGCGGTCCGCAAGTTCGCCGGTCTGCGACGCGCGGTCGACCTGACCCGCACGGCCGGTGTCCTGCTGGCCGTAGCCGCCCTGGTCGCGATGGGGGGTGCGCTGTGAGCGTCACGCTGAACGACCTGGCCGTCCCGCTGCGGGCCCTGCGGATGCTGGCGGTCGACTTCCCCGACCTGCCCGCCGTCGAAGCGCAGATGTCGCCCATCTACCCGAACCGGCTCGACCTCAGCCTGCACGACGACCTGGCCGCGTTCGAGACCTGGCGGACCGCCCTCGGCATCCCCGGCGAGGCGGTCACCTTCCACCAGGAGCCCGGCGGCCCGTCCATGTGGCTGAACTGCCGCACCGAGTACGCCGGGGCGGACCTGCATCTGACCGGCTTCGGCCGCCTGCCGGGGCCGGCCCTCCCGGTGAGCGAGGTGGCGGTATGAGTGCCCGGCCGCTGACCGGTGCGGACCGGCACCGGGTGGAGGGCGCCCGCCGGCTTCTCGCCGATCTGACGGCCACCGTGACCGACGCGGACCTGGCCTTTCTGGTCGGCCGTACGACGGTCGTCGTCGCGTCGCTGATCGTGACGGTTGAAGGGGGCCAGCGATGAACCGCAGCGTCAAGACCGTGCTGCCCGCCGTGGCGATGACGGTCGTCTCGATGGTCCTGACCCTGGCCGTGGTGGTGATGTGGCTGGGCACGGCGATGCCGTGGCTGGTTGCGCTGGTGGTCGGGTTGGGGATCGACGGGGGATGGCTGGCCACCCTCGCCTACGAACGGCGCCTGGCCGCGCAGGGCGACCACTCCACGGGCGTCACCGCCGTCGGGTGGGCGTTCGGGGCCGTGGCGACCGGTGTCCTGGTGGCGCATGCGCTCACCGCCGAGACGAACGCCGGCGCGTGGCTGGCCGTCGCGTGGCTGCCCATCGCCGCAAAGGCCCTGTGGCTGGTCCACGGACTGTGGGAGCGGACCGCGCTCACCACCGAAGCCCTCGATGCGATCCAGGGCATCCAGCAGGAAGCCCGCGACGAAGCGGCCGTGGCCCGCGCCCGGCTCCGGGCGGAAGCGGCCACCGAGGAGACGCGACTGACCGCCGTGACGCAAGCCGGCGCCCGCGTCGCACACGTCCAAGCCGAGACCGCCGAAACCCTCTCCGCCGCGTGGTCGACGCTGGAATCGGCCCGGGAGGGCAAGGACACCGGCAGGGCGCTGACCTGTGTGACGACCCCCGTCACACCCGGCGTCACACCCGGCGTCACGGCCCGCTGGGAACTCCCCGTCTGGGGCCCCACCGAGACCGTGTCACCCCTCGCCCTGGAGACAGCCCCCGCGCTCACCGATGACGAACTGGACGCGCTGGTCGACCAGATCCGGCACAGCGAATCCCCCGCCCTCTCGTACCGGGAGATGGCCGTCCGCTTCCGCGCCTCCCACTCCGCATCCGAGGTCCGCCTCCGGGCCGCGTGGAAGCGCGTCGCAGCATGAGCGGGACGCTGCCGGTCTACCGGTGGCGCCTCGCCCCCGACGGCTACGCCACCCGCCGCCAACTCCGCGCCCTGGGCTTGCGGCCCGGCGGTCAGAACGTCGCCGCCGAACTTCAACGGCCCCGCCGCCGACGCGGGCCGCTGGTCGCCTACCTCTACCGCGTCGACCGCGCCCTCCCGGTGCGGCCGATGACACCGGCCCGGCGGGCGGCACTCGCCAAAGCGATGACCGCCCGCCGGACCTGCCCCAACTGCCGCACCGACGCCGGGTACTGCATCCCGCGCTCGCTCGGCATGTGCGTGCCCTGCCACGACTCCGGCCGGCAGCACGCCGCTTAGCGCATCCGCCCGACACCCACACCCACACGACAGATCGAAGGGTGGGCTCATGCCCCGCGAGGACAAGACCGTCAAGAAGGCCGCCGCCAAGTACGGCGCCGCTGTCCGGGCCCAGAACGGCCCGGCACCTGTACGCGCTTCGCGTGCTTCGCGCTGCTCATGCGACCCGATCAGCTACCCGGGACGCACCTGCGCGAACTGCCGCTGAACACAGCCCCGATGGTCGCAGGCCGGGTTCGACTCCCGGCCGGGGCACTCCCCGCACCCACCCCGACCACGCACCGGAGGACGCATGGAACAGCTTCCCGCTCCGCGTACGGTCGTCCAGCTCCCGGACGGCACCCACGCCTACATCGACCCGAACATCCTGCCCGCACCCCAGACCGGCGGCCCGCAGGTCGTCCACGTCCACCAGGCCCCGCCGGACCGCACGGTCCAGCGGATCGCGCTCGGTACGGGTGTGGGCGCCGGAGCGGTCACCGCGGGGGTGTACTTCGGTCCGCTGCTGGTCGGCGTGCTGACCGCGATGGCCGCGAACCTCGCCCTGCTGGCCCTGCTGGCCGCCGTGTGCGCGTGGGGCGTGGTCACCGTCGTCAAGGCCGTCACCCCCACCGGCAACACCCCGCAGGAGAGCAAGCGGGGCTCCCGCAAGGGCCGCCGCGGCTGACCGGTTGCCTGTCCCGCCCGGCATGTCCGGGCGGGGCGGGGAGCCGGGACAGTCCCGGCCCCGAAAGGGGAAACCGCGATGCCCTCGTACACCCCGGCCGAACGCCGCCGCCGCGCCTGGCTCATCACCCGCGGGGTGAAGCAGGCCGCCGCCGACGCGGTCAGCCCGCGCATCGAAGCGGAGATCGACCGGATCGACGCCCGCGCCGACGAACGCGGCCGGCGCGAGACCTACGCCATGTTCGACCAGCTCGACCAGGCCAAGGACGCCGTCGCCGCCGCCAGGACGGCAGAGCGCACCGCGCCCCGCGACACCAGGAACGCCGCCCGCACCGCCCGCAAGGACGCCGAAGCGGCCCTGCGCCGGACCGAACAGGCCGCCCGCCGTATGGGCCTGTGATCACGCCCCGGGACGGCCGCACACCCGGCAAGGAAGCCGGCCGTCCCGGGCCCTACCCGCCCGCCTATCAGGCAGAGCAGGAGAACTCCAGCATGACCGACACCGTCACTTCTCCGAGCCATCTCCGGAAGGTTCCCGACCTCGACCCCACCACCACCGCCCCGGCCGCCACGGACGTCCCGGGCGACAAGGACGCGCCCGCGGTGGCGGTGGCCGTCGACAACCCCAAGCTCCCCGAACCGGGCGTGGCCACCGAGAAGCGCAAGCCCGTGCTCGCCGGGTGGCTGACCAGCCGGCGGGACTTCACCGCGACCGCCCGGCACGCCGCCGCGAACCTCGGCTACGCGTCGCTGTTCCACGGCGTGCGCCTGCCCGTCTACGCCGGTCGCCTGACCGCAATGGCCCCGCGGGGCGCCTGCCGGTTCGTCGTCACGACGAACCGGTGGGTGTGGGACCGCGAGGCCGCCCCGCTGCGCGACCACGCGGTGCGCACCGAGGATGTGGAGGAGTACATGCGCCTGTCGCGGCTGCGTGCCGGGCGGGTGCGGCTGCGCGGCCTGGTGACCCTGGTCGCGGCCGTGTTCGGACTCTCCTTCGCCCTGTGGCTCTATGTCCTGGCCCCCGCCTACCTGTACGCGTTCGCGGCCGGCGGGGTTCTGCTTCTCGGGGCGGGCGGTCAGCAGCCGGACGCGCCGGTCGTGGGCCCGGCTGTGCTGAAGACGGAGATCCAGAAGCTCACCGGGTCGATCGTGCTGCGCGGGCTGGACAGCATCGGCAACACGAAGGTGTCCGCCGCCATCAAGAAGGGCGGCGACATGAACGGCATGCGCTTCACCTCGGAGATCGTGCGCGACGGCCCCGGCTACCGCGCCGACCTCGATCTCCCCTACGGCGTGACGCCGGAGGACATCATGGAGGCCCGTAAGCCCCTCGCGTCCGGTCTGCGGCGCAAGGTGGGCTGCGTATGGCCTGCCCCCGACCCGACCGAGCATGAGGGCCGGTTGGTGCTGTGGGTGGGGGACAAGCCCATGAACGAGACCACCAAGCCCGCCTGGCCGCTGGCCAAGACCGGTCAGGTGGACCTGTTCAAGCCGGTCGTGTTCGGCAACGACCAGCGCATGCGCGACGTCGACGTCACCCTCATGTTCGCTTCCGTCGTGGTCGGGTCGATCCCGCGTATGGGCAAGACGTTCTTGATGCGGCTGTTCCTGCTGATCGCGGCGCTGGACCCGCGGGCGGAGATCCACGCGTTCGACTTCAAGGGAACCGGCGACTTCGGCGCCCTGGAACCCGTCTGCCACCGCTACCGCGCCGGCGAGGAAGACGAGGACATCGAGTACGTCGTCCACGCCCTGCGGGAGTTGAAGGAAGAGCTGCGGCGCCGCGCCAAGGTCATCAAGGGTCTGCCGACCTCCCGGTGCCCGGAGTCGAAGGTCACCCCCGCACTCGCGAACGACAAGTCGTTGGGGCTGCACCCGATCGTGGCCGGGTTCGACGAGTGCCAGGTGCCGTTCGAGCACGAGGAGTACGGCAAGGAGATCGAAGCGATCTGCACCGACCTGGTCAAGCGTGGCCCCGCCCTGGGGATCGTGGCCCTGTTCGGTACCCAGCGCCCCGATGCGAAGTCCCTGCCGACCGGGATCTCCGCGAACGCCGTGCTGCGGTTCTGCCTCAAGGTCATGGGCCAGCCCGCCAACGACATGGTGCTGGGCACCTCGATGTACAAGTCCGGCTACCGGGCCACCATGTTCTCCCGCTCCGACCGGGGCATCTGCTGGATGGCCGGTGAAGGCGACGACCCCCGCATCGTCGCGTCCGCGTTCGTCGACGCGCCCGCCGCCGAACAGATCGCCGCCCGCGCCCGCCAGGTGCGCGAGGAGTACGGCAACATCAGCGGCCACGCGATCGGACTCGGGCCCGAGAAGAGCCGCGGCGCGGACATCCTCACCGATGTTCTCGACGTTGTCCCGGCCGCGGAGAAAGCCGTGTGGTGCGAGCGGATCGCGGTCCGCCTGGCCGCCCACCGCCCCGAGGCGTACGAGGGGTGGAAGGGCGAGAACGTCACCGCGGCACTCAAGCCCTGGGGCATCAAGCCGGGGCAGGTCTGGGGCCAGACCGACGCCGGTGAAGGCAAGAACCGGCGCGGCATCGACCGCGCCGACATCACGGCCGCGATTACACGCCGTGACGCGGATCGGGCCGCCGCCTGACCCGAACCAGGCCGCTAGACCTAGCAGCCCCGGCCGCTAGGTCTAGCACCTGCGCTAGCAACCCGTCCGGCCTGTGATCAGGGACCTAGCGTCTAGCACCTGACCAGCCACAACCCCCGAAAACCACCCTACGACGGGAGTTGACCCCTCGTGCTCATCACTAGCGGCGTTCTGCTGGCCGCCCTCGCTGGTTACGCAGCGTTGTGTGCGGTCTCGCCGTTCGGCCCCTGCCGCAAGTGCTCCGGGACCGGTCTGCGCGAGCTGCGCAAGGGCGCCAAACTCTGCCGCCGCTGCCACGGCCGGCGCCGCCGACTCCGCCTCGGACGCCGCGCACTCAACGCCGGGCACCGCACCCACGCCGCCGCAACCACCCACCGCACACCCGCCCAGAAAGGAACCCCGCCGTGGCACTGACCATCTCCCTGGTCTTCCTCTTCGGACTCGTCCTGTTCTTCCTCCTGCGCTCCCACTCCCTCAGCTTCGGCTCCGCGTTCACCGCCGCCGGATTCGGGTTCTTCCTCGCCTCCACCGGCGCCGCCACCCCCATCAACCAACTCGCCACCGCCGTCCTCAACGCCATACCCGACCTGTAGAGGAGACCTACGTGACCGAGACCGAGACCTTCGAGACCATCCGCTACACCGCCGATGTCGTCCTGATCGCCGCCCGGCGCGTCCTGTTGATCGAGCGTGGCTGGGCCCCGTTCGAGGGGTACTGGGCTCTGCCCGGTGGGCACGTGGACGCCGGGGAAACCAGCCTGACCGCCGCTGCCCGCGAACTGGCCGAGGAGACCGGCATCACGGTCCCCACGACCGCTCTCCGGCAGGTAGCCACCTTCGACACCCCCGGCCGCGACCCGCGCGGCCGGTACGTCACCGTCGCCTACGCGGCCACCCTTCCCGAGACCGTCCCGCCGATGGCCGGGGACGACGCCACCGCCGCCCGCTGGTGGCCCCTGGACGCGCTTCCGAACCTCGCATTCGACCACGCCGACATCCTCAACGCGGCCGTGACTTCAACCATCGAGACCATCCCCGATCTGTAGAGGAGACCCCGTGATCCGACTGCGCATCAGCGTCACCGACTGGCCCCGCCGGGCCCTCATCCTCACCGACACCCCCCGCCCCAACTGCCCCGACTGCTATGGAGACGGCGGGATCGCTCAGCACTACGGCGACGAGACCGGCGAGTGGGCGGGCACCGACTGGTGGCACTGCCCCTGCTGGAACGAGAACCGCCGCTGGACCCTACTCCCGCTGCCCCGCCGCACCCCGCGCGGCGGCTACAGCGACGAACCGCCCTTCTAGACATGGCTGGGGCGGCCGTCTCTCGCCAAAGTCACGGCCGCCCCGGTCTCCAAGCACTCATCACAGAACTGGAGACATCCAGCATGACTCAACCCACCTTGATCCGGCGACCCCGCCGCCGGCCGCGTCTCCTTGACGCGTTCTGCTGCATCGGCGGCGCCGCCCGCGGCTACCAGGAAGCCGGTTTCCACGTCACCGGTGTGGATGTCCGGCCGCAGCCGGACTACTGCGGTGACGTCTTCCACCAGGGCGACGCGATCGAGTTCATCCGGGCCCACGGGCGCGATTTCGACTTCATCCACACGTCCCCGCCGTGCCAGGGGGAGGGCTCCCCGGCCAAGGGCACCAACGCCGCTCGCCTCACGGCGGCCGGCCGCTCCCACCCCCGGCTGATCGTTCCGACCCGGGCCGCGCTGGACGCGATCGGGCGACCGTACGTCATCGAGAACGTGGCCGGCTCGGAGGTCCGTAAGGATCTGCGGCTGTGTGGTGAGTCGTTCGGGCTCGCCGTGCTCATGCACCGGTACTTCGAACTGAGCGGCTGGACGGTCGACCAGCCGGCTCACCCTCGGCACCGGGGACGGGTGCGCGGGTGGCGTCACGGCGAGTACTTCGACGGCCCGTACGTCGCCGCCTACGGCAAGGGCGGCGGAAAGGCCACCGTCGAAGAGATCCGCGCCGCCAAGGGCATCGACTGGTCGACCGATCACTTCAACCTCCGCGAAGCTCTGCCCCCCGCCTACACCCGGTGGATCGGTGCCGCGTTCCTCACGACCCGGCTGGAAGTGGCGGCATGAGCGAGAACCTGCGAACCGCTCTGAAGTTGGCGGCGGCCGGAGTCCCGGTCCTGCCGCTGCGGGCGGGGAAGCTGCCCGTCGGCAACTGCCCGGCGTGCGCGGCCGTGGCCTGTGGTGGCCGGTCGAACATGCGGGAAGCGGGCCCTTGCCGGTGCCCCGCCCCGTGCCACGCGTGGGCCGCTGCCACCACCGACCCCGCGGTACTCACCTCCCGCGCGTGGGCGTCCGCCTGGCAGCACGCCGGAGCAGTCGCCTACCACCCCGGCGGGGCCGGCCTGACCGTCGTCGACCTCGACAACGCGGCGGCCGTCGCATGGGCCCGCCGCACCCTGCCGCCCACCTGCGCCGTGTCGACGACACGCGGGGAGCACTGGCTCTACCAGGGCACCATGCAGTCCTCGAACGGCGTCCGGCCCGGTGTGGACGTGAAGTCGTCCATGTCCTACGCCCGGTGGCTCGGCTCCGGCGCTGGCATGGTGACGGCGCTGCCCGACGCCGTGCGCGCGCTGATCGTGAAGGCGCCCGCCCCGGTCCAGCCGGTGCGCGCCGTCGCCGTGCCGGCCGGGGGCGGCCGGTGTCCGCACCGCACCCCCGTCTACCTCGAACGCGGCATCGCCATGGCAGTGCAGCGGATCGCTGCCGCCACCACGGCTGTGCACGCCACGGTGTTCGGGGCGTTCCTGGCCGTGCTGTCCACGCATGGCCGGTGCGGCTGCCTCACCGAGGACCACACGATGCGGCTCTTCGCCGCCGCGCAGGCCAAGGGCGAGTCGGCCCGGCACTGCGCGGACGCGTGGGCCAACGCCCGCACCCGGTTGGGACTGTGACATGGCCGACGACGAGAAGAACCCGGCACGCGAGGTCATCGCCGACTATGCGCACAGCCATTTCCGGTACTTCCGCACCGCGGATGGCACCGTGTACGCGCAGAAGAACGGCCACCCCGTCGCCCGCCCCATCCGCTCTCAGGGCACTACCGGCAGCCACCGCCAGGAACTTATGGTCGGCCTGTTCAGGGACGGCGTCGGCGTGTTCAACGGCACGGCGCTCAAAGAGGCACTGGACCTGATCGAAGCACTCGCCCTGACCGAGGACGTCCAGCCCGTGCACATCCGGGTGGCGCCCGGGTTCGACGGGGCGACGTGGCTCGACCTCGGCCGCGACGACGGACGCTCCGTCCGCATCCACCCGACCGGGTGGGACATCCGCGTCCCCGACCCGCGCGAGGTGTGCTGGCGACGCACCCAACTCACCGGGGAACTCCCCCTGCCCGCCAAGGACACCGACGGCAAAGGCATCGATCTCCTGCTGAGGCTGTGCAACTTCGCCGGCGCGGAGACGGAGTGTCTGGCCATCGCGTGGCTGATCGGCTGTCTCGGCCCGTCCGTCCCCGTCCCCGCCCCCTTCCTCACCGGCCCCCAGGGCGCGGGAAAGTCGACCGGCGGGCGGATGCTCGTACGGATCATCGAGGGCATGAGCGGCGACCTGCGCCGGGCGCCAAAGGACGAAGAGAACCTGATCGCGGCGGTGGCGGCCGGATGGGTGACCGCGCTGGACAACCTCTCCCACATGACCCCGGACCTGTCCGACGCCATGTGCTGCATCGTCACCGGAGCCGAGAGCGTCAAACGCGCCCTGTTCACCGACGGGGACGTCTTCCGCGTCGGCTACCGCCGCCCCCTCCTGCTGACCGGCATCGATGTCGGCGTCATCCGCCCCGACCTCGCCGAACGCCTCCTGCCCCTGCGCCTGGAACGCCCCCAGGTACGGCGTACCGAGGCGGAACTGTGGGCGGAGTACGCGGACGTCCTGCCCGTCGTCCTCGGCTCCCTCCTGGACCTCACGGTCAAGGTCCGGGCCGTGGAAGCACAGACGCCCACAGACCTGCGCATGGCCGACTTCGCCCACCTCTGCGCACAGCTCGACACCGCGACCGGATTCGGAGCGCTGGCCGCGTACCGGGCAAGTCTGGACGACCTCAACGACGACGTCATCGAAGGCGACCTCCTGGCGCAGACCGTCCTGCGGCACGCCGACACGATCGAACCGGGCGCAGCGCAGCGGATGACGTCCACGGAGTGGCTGCACTGCCTCAGCCGCCTCCACAGCGGCGAGGAATTGCGCTCCCTGCCCAAAGGGTGGCCGACGACGGGAAAGGTTCTCTCAGACCGTCTCAAGCGACTTCAACCCACCCTCGCCGCGCGCGGGGTGCTCATCGACACCGGCCGCACCTACGAAGGCCGTTACCTCGAAATGACCCGCACCGCCGCACCGGCCCCGGCACCACCGCCGCCGATGTTCTGACCAGCGGCCGGGACCGGCGGGGCGGACAAGCAAGAGGAGCACGGCCCGCCGCGCGGTGGTGCTCCTCTTGCTGTTCGGCGCTCGCGCCGCCCAAGGGACGCGCCGCGCAGCGGCCCCTTCTTCACGTCCTGAGGCGCCGCACCACTACAGACACCCCTCCCTTTGTCCTAAGAAGGGAAACGCTGCGTCATGTGCGTCATACGGACGGCCAACCGGCCCCCGGCCTGCGGCAATGGCCATGACGCAGACGGCCGATCCTGCGTCATCCCTGCGTCATGTGCGTCATGCCATGACGCACCCCATGACGAACCCATGACGCACACCCCAACCGCTGCGTCATGCAAAACCCCAGGTCAAAGCCCCCGCATGACGCTGATGACGCAATGACGCAGAAATCCGAACCTCGGACAGGCGCGAGCACTAGAAAGCCCACGCCCGAATGCCCCGTCACTCTCTGAGGAGTCGCACCGTGGCACGCCCCCAGATGCTCAAGCTCCCCGATGTCCTCACCGAACTCGACATGAGCCGCGCCGCTTTCTACCGCCTGCGCGCACGCGGTAAGGCGCCCCGTCTCTTCAAGCTCCCCAATGGCCAACTCCGTGTCCGTCGATCCGATCTGGACAACTGGCTGAACGGTTGCGAAGACGCCGCTGCCTGACCTGACCGCCGGACAACCGAAGAACCGAGGGGCCCGCTGTACAGGCGGGCCCCTCCCCTCATGGGGAGAAACATGCTCACGTACGACGTAGACATCTGGTCGATCAGGCAGCGAAAGGGGCGTCCCAAGCCTTTCGAACTGCGGTGGAAAGTTGGCGCGAGACCTCACTCGCGAAGCTTCAAGCTCAAAGTTCAGGCGGACGGTCGGCGCTCCGAGTTGATGGCGGCGCTCCGCGACCGGCAGCAATTCGACGAGGAATCCGGACTCCCCGCCTCTGAGTTGGCGGCACTCAACACGCCGACTTGGTACGAACACGCCAAGGCGTACGCCCTCATGAAGTGGCCTGGCGCCGCCGCGAAGCACCGGGCCGGCATCGCGGAGGGGCTCGCCGTGGTGACCCCGGCCTTGGTCACCACTACGCGTGGTGCTCCCGACCGGAAGGTCTTGCGTCGCGCTCTCTACACCTGGGCTTTCCGCGCCGTGACTGATGAGAAGGACAAGGTTGTCTGCCGTCTCGACATCGAGTCGCCGCCGGCGGATGTGCGCGCCGCGCTCGACTGGTTGGCCAAGAACTCGTTGAAAGTCACCGCACTTGAAGAGCCTGACAGGCTCCGTCCCGCGCTCGAAGCACTGTCCCGGAAGCTTGACGGCGGCAAGGCTGCCGAGAACACCGTGAAGCGCAAGCTCATGGTGTTCAGCAACGCGCTCCGGTACGCGGTGGAGGAGAAGGGATACCTGACCAGGAACCCTCTGCTACGGGTCGACTGGACAGCACCCGCGACGGATGACGAGGTGGACTTCCGCTACGTCCCCGGTCCCGCGCTCGCCCGTCGACTGCTGGCGGCAGTGAAGGGACAGGGGCAGCGCGGCGAGCACCTTGAAGCGTTCTTCGGCTGCATCTACTACGCGGCAATGCGTCCTGGTGAGATCGCCTCACTCAAGGACACAGACTGTCGCCTCCCTCCGGACACCGAGGGGTCCGCCGAAGAATGGGGAGAGCTTCTGTTGGAGGAGAGCCGCCCGGAAGTGGGCTCCGGGTGGACCGACAACGGAAAGTCGTACGAGAAACGTGGACTGAAGCGGCGGGCGCGCCGCGCCACGCGCTCGGTGCCCGCGCCACCCGCGTTGGTCCGGTTGCTCCGTGAGCACAAGCGCCGGTTCGGCACGGCCCCCGACGGCCGTCTGTTCCGGGCAGCGCGAGGCGGACGCATCCGTTCCACCGAGTACTGCGAGGTGTGGAGCATGGCCCGGAGCGAGGTTCTGACCTCTGCCGAGGTGAAGAGTCCACTCGCTGAAGTTCCCTACTCCCTGCGGCACGCCGGGGTCTCCCTATGGATCAAGGCGGGTGTTGACCCTGTCGAAGTCGCACGGCGGGCGGGACACAGCATCGCCGTGCTCTACCGCTTCTACGCGAAGATCTTGCGCGGAGCCCAGACGCGATCCAATCAGCTCATCGACAAGGAGTTGAGCAGCGACGATGACGGGTGATCCTGGCCCACACATGGCCCACACGGGCTGATCAGCACCGGGATTCACGCGTACGAGGTGAGACAAGGTGAACACACGGAAGGCGTCTCCACACCGGAGACGCCTTCCCTGACCTGCTACTTCTCTGACCTGTGCGGTGGGTGTGGGATTTGAACCCACGGTGACATCGCTGCCACGACGGTTTTCAAGACCGTTCCCTTAGGCCGCTCGGGCAACCCACCCACGCCCCGCCCACCAGCGGCGGAGCGGCTACAGCTTACCGGCTGGCCGGCCCGGGCGCGTATGCCCTGGCCGGAGGATGGCCACAGCCCCCATGGTCCGCAACTCGGCATCGCTGTCACGGCGAGGTGGACGACAGCGGGAGATCCCGCTCCGGATGGTCGTCGCCGGTAACGTTCCCCCGCACCCCGAGGTCCACCCGAGTCGCCTCGTGGAACGTCTCGGAATCGTCGCGGGGGGGGTCTGCGATCTCCTGCACCGTAGGCGGGAGGTCTACCAGCCGTTCGTCAGTGGGGCATCACTCACGCGAGGCCCCACGACGGGATCAGAGGGTGAGGACGAGCTTGCCCTGGAGGTGACCGCCGTCGAGCAGCCGGTGCGCGTCGGTGACGCGCTCGAACGGGAACGTCTCCTGCACGTGGACCCGGAGCCTGCCCTGTTCGACGAGTTCGACGAGACCTCGCAGGGCGACCGGATCGGGGTCGACCGCGATGCCGCTGAAGCGCATGCCGGCCGCCTCGTACTTGGCGATGAGCTCCGCGTCCCCCTCGGCGACCGCCGTCACCAGGTGACCGCCCGGGCGGAGCACTTCGAGCGACCGCTCGACGGTGTCGCCGCCGATCGTGTCGAGCACGACATCGATGTCGCGGACCGCCCCGGTGAAGTCGACCGCCGTGTAGTCGATCACCTCGTCGGCGCCGAACCCCTCGACGAACTTCCGCTTGCTCCCGCCGGCGGTCGCTATCACATACGCGCCGAGCGCCTTCGCGATCTGGATCGCGACGTGGCCGACCCCGCCACCACCGCCGTGGACCAGGACGCGGTCGCCCTCGGTCACGCCGCCGAGGTCGACGAGGCCCTGCCACGCCGTCAGTCCGACGACCGGCAGCGCCGCCGCCTCGACGTGCGAGAGCGACGCCGGCTTGCGTACCAGGTGCAACGCCGGCGCCGACACGAACTCGGCGTACGCGTTCGCCGCCCGCGGGAACAGCGGCATCCCGAACACCTCGTCGCCGGGCCTGAACCGCCACGTCTGCGCCTCCTCGACCACGCCGCTGATGTCCCAGCCGAGGACGAACGGCGGCCGGCCGATCAGCGGGGGGAACTCGCCGGCGCGCAGGAGCGCCTCCAGCGGGTTCAGCCCGATCGCCTCGACACGGACGAGAACCTCGGTCGGGAGGGGCTGGGGCTCGGGCGCGTCCACGATGGTGAGCACCTCAGGACCGCCGAGCGTCTGCTGGGTGATGACTCGCATGACTCTCCTGGCTTTGGAAGGGGGGAGAGAACTCAGGCTATGTATCCGATAGGAACCAGCAGGTACCTTTGGCGCCATGAGCGGTTTCGGTCCCGGCGATCCCTTTCTCGCCGACTGTCCGGGGCGTCTGGCGGTCGAGCTGATCGCCGACAAGTGGACGGCGGTCGTGCTCTACGGCCTCAGCGAGGGCCCGGTGCGCCATGGCGAGCTGATCGAGCTGATCGGCGGCATCTCCCGCAAGATGCTCACCCAGACGCTCCGACGGCTTGAGGCGCACGGACTCATCCGCCGCCACGCCTACGCCGAGGTGCCGCCCCGCGTCGAGTACGAGCTCACCCCGCTCGGGGCGACGCTGATCGATCCGATCCACATGCTGACCGAGTGGGCGAGGGAGAACGGCGACGCGGTGCTCGACGCGCTCGACGCCGATCCCCGAGCCGGTCGCCCATAGCGGCTGCGACCCCCGCCAGGACGCTGGTCGTTCACGAAGTGCCCGTTCGTGGCTGAACCGGCTCGCCTCAGCCCATCGCAGGCTGAGGCGTCCGACCGCGCAGGCCTCATGATCTGCCCACGTTCGTTGTCCCTGGGGGACATCCAGTTGTCCCTGGGGGACATCCATGCGCCATGTTCGTCTGAGGTACCGGCTGACCGGCTCGGGCGCGTATGCCCTGGCGGGGATGGGCGGCCCGGCCGGCGCGGACTAGTTCACATCGGTTGTGGGTACGGTTGAGGTGCTGCTGAACGAGCCTGTCGCGCCGCGGCCATCCGGGGGCCTCCGCAAAGCGACGTACGAGCTCGCTCACCACGGGGGGAACGTATGGAGCCGACAGAGTTAGTCGCCGCGGCGGTCCGGCTGGTGGCGTCGTCCGCGACCGGGAGCGCGGCTTCGGCCGTGGGGACGCGGGTCGGAGAAGTGATCACGCAGCGGTTGGGGCAGTCGCCGCAGGGGCGGCGTGCTCTGGCCGAGCTGGAGTCGGCGGACGCGTCGGACGATGACAGAGCGGCCGAACCGGCGCGGGCGGCGGTCAGCAGCGCGTTGCTCGACGAGGTGCTGGAGGATCCCGAGTTCAGGCGGCGACTGGACAGCGCGGTGGCCGAGGCCGTGACAGGGGCCGTGGCGGGGGCCCACCCGCCCGTGTCCGCGGGGCAGCCGGGCATCAACATCGGTGGGAGCCGTAACAAGGTCAAGGGCAATCTTTCCCTCGGCCCGCTCACGATCCACAACACACGCACCAATCAGGCCGTCGCTCTCGCCCTCCTGCTGATCTTCGCGGTGGCCGCGGTGCTGGTCTTCCGCGCGAGCGGGGAAGAGGGAGAAGAGAGAGTGGCGGCTCCGTTGGACGATCCCGTGGTGGTGCGGAGCGTCGTGCCCGACGAGGGCAGCGTGCCGTCGGGCTGGACCGTGACGGAGCAGCCCAAGGCCGAGCGGTGTGGCGGGCAGGCCGACTGTGCGAAGTTGCTCGGCGGCGCCACGGCCAAATGGAAAGAGGCCGAACTCATCGTGTACGCCGCGACGTCCAAAGGCGCCGCCGCGGACCTTTACACGGAGTTGCGTCAGACCCTGTCGGAGGAGGGCTCCGCGACGCAGACGGATGTGGGCGGTTTCGGGGACGACCGCAGTGGATGGCGTCACGGTGAGTTCAGCGAGGTGATCGCGCGCAGTGGGACGGTGCTGGTGAGAGCCGCCAGTGGTAAGGACGCCGGTGCTGATGCGGAGAAACTGGCTCAGGTGGTCGTGGAGCGCGCCGATCAGGCTCAGCGCGGCGACACCCCGAGCGCGTCCATGCGTCGTTAGCTCAACGATGTTCACCCGTGCCCGCACGACCGTTGTCCCCGGCGCTACGGTTCGCGTAGGACCAGGCGGAGAGGGCATCGGATGGCCAGTCACATCTCGGACTCGTTGGGCACTCTTGGCCGTGGCTATGTGCGTGACGCCCCTGGATCGCTCGGGAAGGCGTGGCTCGCCGCGCGGTATGTGAATCCCCGGTTGCGGGACCACCCCCGGCAGCGTGTCGTGCACACCCGGTTCGGTGCCCGGTTCGCCGTCGACACCCAGGACTTCATCCAGCGGTACCTGTACGTCTTCGGGGTCTGGGAACCGCACATCACACGATGGCTGCAGGGCCGGCTCCGCCCCGGTGACACCTTCGTCGACATCGGCGCGAACATCGGGTACTACAGCGTTCTCGCGTCCGGCCTCGTCGGGAACGCGGGACGGGTCGTGGCCGTCGAGGCCTCGCCGGCGTTCCATGAGCGGGTGGTGCAGCACGTACGGCTCAACGACTGCCGCAACGTGCGGGCGGTCAACGCCGCCGTCTCCGACAGCCGGAAGAAGGTCACCTTCGTGCTGGCCAGTTCGGCGAACCTGGGGGCGAACAGCATCGTCCCGTACGACGGGCCGGCCGAATCGTCCTTCGAGACCGAGACCGTTCCGCTGACGGAACTGCTGGAGCCCGACGAGATCGCCCACGCCCGGGTCATCAAGATCGACGTCGAGGGCGCCGAGGGGTCGGTCGTACGGGGCATGGTGCCGCTGCTCGACAAGCTGCGGCCGGACGTGGAGATCGCGGTGGAGGTGGCCCCCGGCCGGATGACTCAACTCGGAGACTCCGCAGAGGAGTTGCGAGCGACCATGCGCGAACACGGCTTCAACGTCTACCAGATCGCCAACGACTACCTGCCCGACAGCTACCCCCTGGCGATCCGCAGTACGTCGACCGTTCCCGAGCGATGGCGTGGACCGATCGCCGGGCAGTGCGACCTGATCTTCTCCCGGGTCGACGCCGAGACGCTGGGCTGACGCGAGCGGTCGGGGACTGAGGGGCTGGAGCCTTCCCGGCCCTTCACCGACGAGGTACGAGTGACACGTTCACGCGGTACGCGCCCCACCCAGCGCCGCCGGCGCCGCCTCGCCCACTGGTTCCGACCGCGCGGATCGCGCACGTTCGTCCTCGGGATGTGCGCTGCCGTCGGAGGAATCGCAGGCTCGATACGGGGCGCCGTGAACGGTGTGGGGATCCTTGAGGTCGCCGGACTGCTCGGACTGGGGATCCTCGGAACGCTGTTGGCCATCGGTTACGTCGTGCGGTACGGCAAGGAGAGGTGACGGTCCGCAGGTCGCTCAGGCGTACGGGCGTACGGGCGCGCGGGGAGATGCCTCAGGCCAGTGGCCGTACGGGAAGGGCTCAGCCCGTGGCCGGGGAGCTCCACCGAAGCCCCGACAGGGCCCGTGCCCGCGCCTCCACCACCGCCATGCGCGCGTCGCGCTCCGCCGGGTCGGTGTGGGCGGCCTGGCCGGTCGCCTGGCCGGGCCACTTGCGGTAGAGGAGCCCCACCTCCGACGAGAACCAGCCCCGGCTGACGGAGTCCAGCGCGAGCAGCAGCCCGGTGTCCTCGGAGGCCGGCAGGGCCATCCAGCCGCCGAGCGCGAGCACCAGATGGCGGCGCGCGAAGAGCGTCGCCGGGTGGACCTGGGCCAGGAAGTCGTGCGCCGACCAGTAATCCAGTACGGTGCCGCGCTCCATCGGGCCCTCGTCCGGGTCACCCGGGAAGCCGACCGTGGAACCGTCGGGCAGCAGATCCAGCACCCGCGACGTCGCCCAGCCGATCGTCGGGTCGGCTTCGAGCGCGGCCAGGTCACGGGCGAGCGCCCCCGCCGCCAACTGGTCGTCGGCGTCCAGGACCTTGACGTACTCGCCGTCCGCCACCGCGAGCGCGAGCGTACGGGCCGTACCCGGGCCGCCGGGCCGCCCCTGCGTGAACGTCACACGCGGATCGTCCGGAACGTACGGGGCGACCTCGTCGCTCCGGCCGTCCTCCTGGATCAGCCAGTGCCACTCCCACCCCTCGGGCAACTCCTGCTCGACGAGGGACTTGTACGCGTCCGGCAGGAAGTGCGCGGACGGAGCGTGCACGGCGGTAATGACGATGATGCGCCGGCGCACGGCACTCACCACCTTTCCAGGGGTGTGACGAAGAGCATCTCGGTACGGTCACCGGAGAGCGTGACCTCGGACATCTCCACCACACGGCCCTCGGTGCAGAACGACGTCTTCCGGCACAGCAGGACCGACGTCCCGGGCGGCAGCTCCAGTTCCGCCGCCTCTTCGGGGGTCGGCGGCCGGGCGGTCACGCGCTCCTCGATACGGTCCAGCTCGATCCCCACCGAGAGAAGCTGGTTCTGCGTACCGCCCGGCCACGGCTCGTTGGCCGCGTCCAGGAGCTTCGGGTTCGACTCGACCAGCGCGCGCACGAGGTACGAGGTGACCAGCGCGAAAGGCGCGGTCTCGGCGGCGTGCCGCGTCCGGTACGTACGCTCCACCAGGGCGCTTCCCTCGGGAATGCCGAGCGCCTCGGCGACCCTCGCGTCCGCCTTGGTCTCGCGGTACGCCGCGTGGAAGACGAGGTCGCCGACGCAGAGGCCGGTGTCGTGCTCGGTGGAGCCCGTCTCCAGCCGTTGGGCCTCCGGCTGGTGTGCCCGGTTCTTCTCCCACTGGTGACGGCCGTTGCCGCGCAGCACCTTCGTACGGGCCCTGCGGACGAAGTTGCCCCGGCCGTGCTGCTTCTCGACCAGGCCCTCGTCCTGAAGCACCCGGAGAGCGTCGCGGACCGTGGGGACGCTGCGGTGGTGGCGCTCCGCGAGCTTCGTCTCCGAGGGAAGGCGGTCACCGGGCCGGAGCCCACCCGCGCGGATGGACTCTCGCAGCTCGTCCGCGATCCGCTCGTACGCCTTGGCCATACGCGCTCACCGCCTTCTCGTACAACGGCGCCAGGATACGACGGCTGTGGGGGCGGGGCCCACGGAGGCGAAGGGGCACCGGGACGGCCGGTGCCCCGCCTCACCTGCGGTCCTGCGGTTCCCGCGGTTCCCGCGACGACGGGGAACCGGGGAAACTCCCGCGGGTCGCGTGGGCCCGCAGGAGCGTGGCCTCAGCCTCAGCTTTCGCCTTCGCGCTCGCCCAGCGTGACCTGGGTCGTGGACTCCTTGCCGCCGCGCTTGTAGGTGATCGTGACCTTGTCGCCCGGCTGGTGGGTCCAGATCTGGCCGATCAGGGTCGGGCCGCTGTCGATCGGGATGTTGTTGAACTTCGTGATGACGTCGCCGGCCTTCAGGCCCGCCTTGGCCGCCGGGCCGTTCGGGGAGACCGCGGGGGCGCCGCCCTCGCCCCCCACGGCGATCTTGGCGCCCTCGCTCGTCTCGCCCATCGTGACCGTCGCGCCGATCACCGGGTAGACCGGCTTGCCCGTCTTGATGAGCTGTTCGGCGACGTTCTTCGCCTGGTTGACCGGGATGGCGAAGCCGAGGCCGATCGAGCCCGCCTGGGACTGGCCCAGGCCGCCGCTGCCCGCCGACTGGATGGCGGAGTTGATGCCGATGACCGCGCCCCGCGCGTCCAGCAGCGGTCCGCCGGAGTTGCCCGGGTTGATCGACGCGTCGGTCTGGAGGGCGCTCATGTACGAGCTGCTGGAGCCCGAGCCGTCGCCGGAGGCGACCGGGCGGTTCTTGGCGCTGATGATGCCCGTCGTCACCGTGTTGGAAAGCCCGAAGGGCGCGCCGATCGCGATCGTCGTGTCGCCCACCGCCACCTGCTCCGAATTGGCGAGGGGGAGGGGGGTGAGCCCGGCGGGCGCGTTCTTCAGTTTCACCACCGCGACGTCGTAGCCCTCGGCCCGGCCGACGACCTCGGCGTTGTACTTCTTGCCGTTGGAGAAGGTCGCGGTGAGGGCACCGCCCTCGGCCGCGGAGGCCACCACATGGTTGTTGGTGAGGATGTGGCCTTCCTTGTCGTAGACGAAGCCGGTGCCCGTACCGCCCTCGCCGTTGCCGCCCTTCGCCTCGATCGTGACGACGCTCGGCAGCGACTTGGCGGCCACCGAGGCGACCGTACCCGCGTCACGCTTGACTTCCTTCGGGGTGTCCGCCGCGGAGACGGTCGTGGAACCCGTGGAGCCGTTGCTGTTGTTCTCCGCCGCCCAGTAGCCGATGCCGCCGCCGACACCGCCCGCGACGAGCGCGGCGACGAGCACGGCGGCCATCAGACCGCCCGCGCGACCGCGCGGGGGCTTCGGTTCGTGGCCCGGCATCGGCGTACCCCAGGAGCCGCCGTCACCGCCGCCTCCGTAGGAGGGGAGTACGGGCGGGGGCGGCGGCCAGCCGGCCCCGGCGGGCTGCGCCGCGGTGGGCGCGCCCACGGACGCGCCGACCGGGACAGGCCCGGGGGGCGGCAGCGGAGCCCCGTACTCCGGCGCGGGGTGGGCGGGGGGTGTCGGGGCGGCGTACGGGGACCGCGGTGGCGGGCCCGGCTGCTGCGGGGCGCCCGCGGGCTGCTCCGGCGCCGCGCCCGGCGTCCGCGGAACCGAGTCCTGCGGGTACGCCATGTGGGGGGCCGGCGCCTGCGGGGCGGGCGCCTGCGGGTCCGTCGGTGGCCGGCCCGGCTGCTGGTCCGTGGGCTCGGACGCGTGCTGCTGGTCCGTGGGCTCGGACGCGGCCTCTCGTGCGACCTCTCGCGGAGCGGACGCGGGTGTGCCCTCGGGAGCGGCATCCGGTACGGGAGGTACGGACGGGACGGCGGGGCCCGCGGTGCCCTCGTTCTCGGTGCTCACAGCTCTTTCTCCTCGGTTCCACTCGGTCTTCGGCAAGAGTCCGCTGTGCAAGTGTCTGCGGTCAGCTTTTCCCACAGCACGTCAGACCACTGTAAGCAGGACCTGTGTATCTGCCCGCCAACCTTTACTCCGGACATTACGGACAGGCCTGCAGGAGACCCCGGAACGGCCCCCTTCGAACACCCGCCTACCCCGTCACGATGACACCATGACGCGGTGACCCAAGCACGACAGCACAGCATCCAGGTCGTCGCCCACCGCGGAGCCTCGGAGGACGCCCCCGAGCACACCCTGGCCGCGTACACGAAAGCCATCGAGGACGGCGCGGACGCCCTTGAGTGCGACGTACGGCTCACCGCCGACGGCCATCTCGTCTGCGTCCACGACCGGCGCGTCAACCGCACCTCCAACGGACGCGGCGCGGTCTCCGCCCTGGAGCTGGCCGATCTCGCGGCGCTCGACTTCGGCTCCTGGAAGGACAGCGAGGAAAGCCCGGACTGGCGGGACCCGGAACTCACCTCCGTACTGACACTGGAACGGCTCCTCGAACTCGTCGCGGACGCCGGACGCCCCCTCCAGCTCGACATCGAGACCAAACATCCCACCCGCTGGGCCGGCCAGGTGGAGGACCGGCTGCTGCACCTGCTGCGCCGCTTCGGCCTGGACGCCCCCGGCGACGCGGAATCCCGCGTACGGGTCATGAGCTTCTCGGCGCGCTCGCTGCACCGGATCGCGGACGCCTCGCCGCAGCTCCCGACCGTGTACCTGATGCAGTTCGTCTCGCCCCGGCTGCGTGACGGACGGCTGCCCGCCGGCGCGCGGATCGCCGGGCCCGGGATGCGCATCGTCCGTAACCATCCCGGCTACATCACCCGGCTCCAGCAGGCGGGCCACCGCGTCCACGTATGGACGGTGAACGAACCGGAGGACGTCGACCTCTGTGTACGTCTCGGCGTCGACGCGATCATCACCAACCGCCCCCGTCAGGTGCTGGCCCAGCTCGGCCGGCCCACCTGACGCCCGCCACGTCCGGCCACCGCCCGGCTACGGAAGGTGGCCGGGTGTGCACCGGCGCGTTCGTCGTAAAGGCGATCGGTACGAGTGCGTCAAAGGCTCCCGCCCGGCCGGTTTCCGGTTCGGGCCGTTGGGGCATTCACACCGTGGCGTGGGGCAAAGGAGGTCTCGGGGGTGGCGTTTGTGGTGACACAGGAAGTACCCACGTCGTCTTGCATGGCCGTTCCCCACGGCCCTGCGGGCGTGGGTCAGGCGCGGCACCGTATGCGCGAGCAGTTGAGCCGCAGCGGGGTGTCGGAGTCGGTCGTCGACGACGCCGTGCTCATTCTCTCCGAACTCGTCAGCAACGCGTGCCGGCACGGCAGACCACTGGGGCGTTCGGAGATCGGCGACGGCGACATCCGCGCGGAGTGGCGCGTCGACAAGGCGGGACGGCTGACGGTCGAGGTGACGGACGGCGGCGGCCCGACCCGGCCCATTCCGGCCACCCCCTCGGTCACGGCCCGCGGCGGCCGAGGACTCAACATCATCTCGGCGCTGGCACAGGAGTGGGGCGTACGGGACAGCGCGACCGGTGAGGTCACGGTCTGGGTGATCGTCACCGAAGGCCACCGCCGCGAGGACTTCGCCACCCGCGTCACGGCCCCCGCCCTGACCGGGCTCGGCGACCTCGACGACCTCGAAGGACTGGACGGCTTCGAGGGACTGGACGGGCTCGACAGCCTCGGTGGCCTCGGTCATCTCGGCCGGATCGACGATCTCGGTGGACTGGACTTCGCGGACTCCCGCGGCGACAAGGACTGACGCGCCCCGCACATCCGGACGGACCCGCACGTGCGGACCCGTCTGCACGTGCGGACCCGTCCGTCCGAGCGGACCCGCACGTCCGGACGGACCCGTACGTCCGAACGAGGGCATACGGGCGCGCGCGGGCGCCCCGCGCTCCCCCCGTAGGCGCTGTACGGCCGGGCCCTGTCCGAGTGGGACGCTAGGCTCGCGCCGACACCGCATCGCCGTTCCCGGGAGAAAGCCACCATGGCCAAGAAGCGCCCCCAGACGAAGGCCGCGAAGGCTCAGCTCAAGGACGGTCCCGTCCCGGTGGTGGGGGCCCGCGAACCCTGCCCGTGCGATTCGGGCCGCCGCTACAAGGCGTGTCACGGCCGGGCCGCCGCACACGCCGTCACCGAGCTGATCCAGCGTCCCTTCGAGGGCCTGGCCGGTGAGTGCGACTGGGTCGCGCTGCGCGAGCTGGTGCCCGCCGCCACCGCCGAACTGACGCTCAAGGACGGGCTGCCCGAGGGCGTGCCCTCCGTGACGCTCGCGACGGTCCTGCCGATGGCCTGGCCCGCGCTGCGCCGTGACGACGGCTCCGTCCTGCTCGCCCTCCAGAACGACACGTCGTCCGGCGACCTGAGCCGCGACCTCGCGGACACCCTGCGGCGGGCGCTGGACTCCGAGCCGGGCCGGCCGGTGGCCGCCCACCGGGTGCCCGCCGACGGCCCGCGCCTCCAGGACCTGCTGGACCCCGCGGCGCCGTTCACCCCGGTCGTGCACTCCGGGTTCGAGTTCTGGGTGCCGGACGCGGAGAACAGCTCGCCGGAGGTGACCGCCTCCCTGGAGCGCGCGAATGCCGCCGCCATCCCGACCGCGCTCCTCTCCGGCACGGACGCCGCGTACTGGTGCGAGACGCCGGAGAAGAACCACCTGCGCTGGGTCATGCCGCACCCCGAGGAGAAGTTGCTGGACGCGCTCGCACGGCTGCACGCGGCCGGTGCGTCGAGCCTTGGCGAGGGCACCCGGCTGGTCGGCTCCTTCCGGGCGCACGGCCTCACCGTCCCGGTGTGGGACCTGCCGAGCGCGATGGGCGCGGAGGAGTGCGAGAAGCCGGCTGCGGAGTTCGCCGAGCGGCTGGCGGCGGCCCTCGCCGACGACGCCCCGCTCACGGGCGACGAGCGCCGGGCGCGCGGCGGCCTCACCAACCGACAGGTGACGCTGAGCTGAGCGCGGGGCGGGCGGAGCCCGTCGGGCCACCGACGGTTCGGCGGGCTGGCGCGCGCCGGGCCGGGCCCCGCCCGAAGGGGCCACGTGTCCCCCGAGGGGTTGCGATCCCAAAGGGTTCCACGGAAGTCCACAGAAGTTCACAAGAGTTCGGTGATACCAGTCACACCTTGCCGTACTGGCAAGTAATTCGTTGTCCGAATACGCCGGATCGAATTTGCTAACCGCCGATCTCTTGTTACCGTTCTAGAAGCCCGGTCGCTGGTGCATCCCCCGTCGCCAGCGACCGGGCGTCCGCGTTCCCGGTCCCGCCCACCCCTGCCGGCCGTCGGGTCAACGGACCGCGAGGCCGGGGGAGTTGCTTCCGGAACGCAACAGCAGGGGCCCTTCGGCCACCTCGCTCCCGCCCGCCCCCGACGCCGCGAACTCCGCCATCGCCAGATAGCCGGAACGCTTTCCCCGGGACGGCTCACGCGGTGTTTCACAGGTCGCCGGTTCGCCGTCCGCGGCGACCGCGCAATGCGTCTGTACGGTGCGCCCACGCGGGCCCATCAGGCTGAGCACGGCGAGCAGTTCGCCGCCCGTCGCATTGCGATAGTAAGTACGGCCCCAGGTGTCGCCGCCCCCGGCAGGACCGTCGGACAGGACGCATGTCTGCGCCTCGACGCCCTCGGAAGAGACGACTTCGGGCCCGCACAGCTCGACGGTCCGCCCCGCCACGCCCGTACGCGCCGCGGCGCCAGCGGCGTCCGTGCGCGCCGCCGCGTCCGTGGCCGCTTCGGCATCCGTGGACGCCGCCGCGCCCGTGGCGTCCGTGCGCGACCGTCCGTCCGTGGAGCCCGGCCCCGGGACCCGTACGGGCACGGTGGCGGTCCCTGAGGCGGCCCCCGGACCGGAAGAGCCCAGGGAGCCCAGAGAGCCCAGGGAAGGGCCCAGGGAGCCCGCGGAGGCCACCAGCGGCACCAGTGCGGCGCACACCACGGCGGCCGAGAGCCCGATCATGCGGAGATTCATGGTGGGCCGAACATAACGGCGGAACAGGCCGCCCAAGGACACCGCGCGGCCACTTCCCGGACAACTCGGCCCGGCTCACACCCGTACGAGTGAAGCGGCCGGCGTACGGGACGACGTGCGGCGGCGCCTACGTTCTGCCGCGCGTACGCCTGCTACGCCCGCGCCGCCCGCGCTGTCGCCCGTGGCCTCAGTACGCGAGCCTGCTGCCGCCGTCCGGTGCTCCGGTGCTCGCCTCGACCAGCGCGTCCACGACCGCCTCCACGTCCGGCAGCCAGGGCGCCGCCGACCCCGCCAGGGGCTCCCGCTCCCAGCGGACCTGTCCGCCGGCCGCCTCGGACGGCGGCAGGACGAGATAGCCGCCCTCGCCGTGGAACCGCAGCGAACTGGGCACCCAGTCCTTGGCGTACAGCAGCTCGCCGAGCTGTTCGAGGGTGTACGGGGCCACCAGCAGCGACCAGCGCGTGGGCGTCGCCACGACCGGGCCGAGCCGCATGCCCATCCGGTCCAGCTCCACCAGCGCCCGCGCGCCGGCGACGGCCGGCAGGCTCACCGCGCACGGCGCGGCGGCTCCGGTCGCCAGGACGATCGGGGCCGTGGGGCGGTTGTTCCACCACCAGCGCAGCATGCGCTCGTCGGTGGTCGCCGCGAGCAGTCCGGGATCGAAGGGGTGGGCGCCGGGTACGACGCATTCGGGGTCGGGGCAGGCGCATCCCTGGCCGCGGGTCCCGCGTCCGCCGGCCGCCTTGAGGCCGACGCCGGGGAGCACGGGCCAACCCCACTCCGAGGCGCAGATGAGCGCCGCGTCGAGCTGGGCAGGACTCTTCTTGCTCCCCTTGCGCCGGAGCCGGAGCCTGCGTCGCCTTCCGAGGATCTCGCGCATGAGCGCTCGTTCCTTTCCGTTGAACGCCGAGGGTCCACATGACACTGACACCCTGCGTGTGCGTGTGCATGTGCGTGCATCTCTTCACCGTGCGTACATCCAGCGCTCGGCCGCCCCCTGCCCGAGGCGCGGACAGTCGTTCCTGGTCCGCGGCGCGTCGCACCGTACCTGGACGGATCACGGACGGTCGTCGTTGCTTCTTGGCTTCGCTTCGCCGCGTGGTTCGAACGGGGTGGAACGTGTGGCGAGGAGTGGCGTGCGCATGGCGCTTGCTGTTCCGCTGTCGCGTGTCGCGCTTGGTAGGGCGCTTGGTTTCCCGCTGTCCCGCTGTACTTTTCTCGCCACTCCGGGGGACGGGGTGTGGCCTACGGCGGTTAAGACGCCAAGTCCCGCCGCCAGGTTCCGGGGCGGTCCCAACTGCCCCTGTCCGTCACCGTTTACGTACCCAGCATGTTCGGAATGACGCTCACGTTCGGAGTGACGCTCCATGGCGCCCCACCAGGGTTGTCGCGGAACTCAGCCCTGGCAGATCCCCTGTTGAACGCCCTCAGTCGATCGCAAAACATGGTCAGGGGGGTCATTTTTTGGACAAGTTCAGGATCCCACAGAAACCCACCACTGCGCCAGGACAATGCTGGACATTGCATCTGCTGTGCGTGTACATGTGGATGCAATGCCAGCCGTGCAGAATGACATGGGGGTTTGCGATGCTATTGAGCGAAACGCACCCACCGGGGAGCGGCCGCAATGAGCGCCCCTAACGTACCGAAAGTGGCTGGAATCGATTCAGCCGTCACCGTTTCCGCGCACACTGCCGCGCCGCGCGACGTCATTCCGCCCCCACCGGGCGCGCTGATCCAGGACCGGCTGGCCGGCTGGGTCTCGGACCTGACCACGCTCCACGAACTCGTGGAACGTCTGGCCATGACCGGCTCGCCCGGCGCCGCACTCGACGAACTGCTGCGCGCCGGGGCCGCTCTGGTCGGCGCCCCACGCGGCCTGGTGGTACTGGAACCGGCCGACGGGCTCGGCCCCGCAGCCACCGTCGGCCTCGGCCTCTCGCACGCCGATCTCGGCCAACTGGAGACCGTGCCGCGCCACGCGAGCGCGTACGGCAGGCTGCTCCTCGACGGTGCCGGGTCCCCCTCCGGATCGGGGCCGGGCGCCCGGCCGGTGGCCGGATCCGTACGGGACATGGACGCCAATCGGGTGAGCGACGGGGTGGCCGAACCCGATCTGTTCGCCGACCCGGCCACGGACCAGCGCCAGCGCGAGGTCGCCGCCCGCCTCGGCTACGGGGCGAGTTACGCCGTACCCCTGCGCACCGCCGCGGCCTCGGACGCGTCCCCGGCGCGGCCGGAACAGCTCGGCGTGGCCGTCTGGTTGTACGACGGGCCCGCCGAACCCGCGGAGCGCCGGCGCCGTCTCGTCGGCCTCTACGCCCGCCACGCCGCCGCCCATCTCGCCCGGCTGCTGGAGCTGGAACGGGCCCGCGCCCGGGCCACCGCGCTCGCCGAGGAGCTGCGGCCCGGCCGGCTGCCCCGGATCCCCGGCGTACGGCTGGCCGCGCGCCACAGCACCGTGCGGCGCGCCGACCGCGCCCCGTACGGGCCCGCACACGTCCCCGGACACGTCCCCGCGTACGGACGCGAGTCCGGGCAGGCGTACGGGCACGCGTACGGCGGCGACTGGTACGACGCGCTGCCGCTGCCCGAGGGCGCCCTGAGCCTGTCCGTCGGCTCGGTCAGCGGCTCGGGGCCCGCCGCGCTCGCCGCCACCGCCCGGCTGCGCGCCGCCCTGCGCGCGTACGCCGTGATGGAGGGCGAGGACCCCGTCGCCGTGCTCTCCGACCTGGAACTGCTCCTGCGGCTCACCGAGCCCGCCCGTACGGCCACCGCGCTCTTCGCGTACGCCGAGCCCGGACCGCGCAAGATCGTGTTCGCCGGGGCGGGGCACGCGCCACCGCTGATCGTCGGGGACCGGCGTACCCAGTACGTCGAGACGACCCTGTCCGCGCCGCTCGGAATGGTCTCCGGATGGCAGGCGCCGAGCGTGGAACTGTGGGCAGCGCCGGGCGAAACGTTGCTGCTTTACACAGATGGGCTGCTGCGCCGTACCGGCGGTCCTATGGACCGCGCCTTCGCCCGCCTGCACGCCGCGGCGGCGAGCGTCCCGGCGTCCGCGCGGAACGATCCGGGGGATGTCGCGGACCATGTCCTGCGGGTTCTGCTCCCGGAAGGGCGCCGGGAAGAGGGCGACGAGGACGCCGTGCTGCTCGCCGCCCGCTTCGACTGATTCCTCACAGGGATCCGGCCCCGCTTCCCCTCACACATACGATGGAAAAAATGGGCATTCGTACGAGGAGAAGACGTGGCTGAAGAGCTCACCCCGGAGACACCCGAACCGGAACCGGAGACCCCTGAGTCGGCGGAAGAACCCATCAAACAGCGGAAGAACGGTCTGTACCCGGGCGTGTCCGACGAGCTCGCAGAGAACATGAAGTCCGGCTGGGCCGACACCGCGCTGCACGGCCTGCGCGCCATCCCGCAGGCGGCCGAGACCGCCGCCCGGCGCGCCGCGCTCTCCGCGCGCTTCCCCGGCGAGCGTCTGGTGGTTCCCGCCGGAAAGCTGAAGACCCGCTCGAACGACACCGAGTACGCGTTCCGCGCGTCCACGGAGTACGCGTACCTCACCGGCGACCAGACCCAGGACGGCGTCCTCGTCCTGGAGCCGGAGGCCGGGGGCCACCGGGCGACGGTCTACCTGCTGCCGCGCTCCAACCGCGAGAACGGCGAGTTCTGGCTCGACGGCCAGGGCGAGCTGTGGGTCGGCCGCCGCCACTCGCTCGACGAGGCGGAGCGGCTTCTCGGCCTGCCCGCCAAGGACGTACGGGAGCTGCCCGCGGCGCTCCGGGCGGCCACGGGACCCGTCCGTGCCGTCCGTGGACACGACGCCGGGATCGAGGCGGCGCTGGCCGACAAGGTCACCGCCGAGCGCGACGAGGAACTGCGCGCCCACCTCTCCGAGGCACGTGCGGTGAAGGACGCCTTCGAGATCGGCGAGTTGCAGAAGGCCGTCGACTCGACCGTACGGGGCTTCGAGGACGTCGTACGGATCCTCGACAAGGCCGAGGCGACCAGCGAGCGCTACATCGAGGGAACCTTCTTCCTCCGCGCCCGCGTCGAGGGCAACGACATCGGTTACGGCTCGATCTGCGCGGCGGGCCCGCACGCGACCACCCTGCACTGGGTGCGGAACGACGGCGACGTACGCGCCGGCGACCTGCTGCTGCTCGACGCCGGTGTGGAGACGCACTCCCTCTACACCGCCGATGTCACGCGCACGCTGCCGATCAACGGCACGTACAGCGAGATCCAGCGGAAGATCTACGACGCGGTGTACGAGTCCCAGGAGGCGGGCATCGCGGCGGTCAGGCCCGGCGCGAAGTACCGGGACTTCCACGACGCCTCGCAGCGCGTCCTCGCCGAGAAGCTGGTCGAGTGGGGGCTGCTGGAAGGCCCGGTCGAGCGGGTCCTCGAACTGGGGCTCCAGCGGCGCTGGACCCTGCACGGCACCGGCCACATGCTCGGCCTCGACGTCCACGACTGCGCCGCCGCGCGGCGGGAGGCGTACGCGGACGGGACGCTGGAGCCGGGGATGTGCCTGACCGTCGAGCCGGGTCTCTACTTCCAGGCCGATGATCTGACCGTGCCGGAGGAGTACCGGGGGATCGGTGTCCGGATCGAGGACGACCTCCTCGTCACGGAGGACGGGAACCGGAACCTGTCGGCGGGGCTGCCGCGGCGGGCGGACGAGGTCGAGGCCTGGATGGCGGCCCTCAAGCAGTCCTGACCGGGGCGGCGCGCGTCCCTGCCCGCTCTTCGCGCGCCTCCTCGCGGGCTGCTCCCGGCCGGCCTCTTCGGTCGGCCGGGGGGCCTGCACGGGCCGAGTCCGCGGGAGGCGTCAGCCCACGCTCAGCAAGGCGTCCCCGCGCCACTTCAGGACCTTGTCGAAGCTGACGACGGCGCCGTGCCCCGGCCGGTTACGGACGTGCACGTGGTCGGCGAACTGCTCGATCATGCGGAGCCCGCGGCCGTTCTCGGCGGTCGCGGAGGCCTGGGCCGTCGCGGCGGTGCGGCGCACCACCCGCCGGGACGGGAAACCGGGACCCGAATCGGCCACTTCGATACGGCAGCGCTCACCGTCGAGATACGCGGTCACCCGGTAGGCGCCGGGCCCCTCCCCGGAGGAACGTTCGTCCCCGCCGTGTTCGACGGCGTTCGCACACGCCTCGGTGAGGGCGACCGACAGGTCGAACGAGATGTCCGGGTCGACCCCGGCGGTCCGCATGGCGTCGAGCAGAAGGCGCCGGGCGAGCGGAACACTCGCCGCTTCGCGTCGCAAGTGGAGAGACCACCAGATGCTCATGTGTCAGCCTCCTGGCTGCGGCTGTTCAGGCTGCTGCGGCTAGACATACCGATACGTATTGCCCCTCCGGCCGACCTGTAAGCACACGATTGACGTGATAGCCCTCATTCGGCGGATGCGAGTGGGATGCCCGCCGTGTATAGGGCGAGATGACGCATGAAAGGGCTGACATGGGGCAGACGCCGACCTTCCGGACCTGCCCTACGGGGCCCGGTGCCGCAGTGCGATGATGACCCGGCCATGTCCAGTCCCGTCCGCATACGTGCCGGAGCCGCGCCGCGGCTGCTGAGGGCCGCGGTGTTCACCGCGGTCTGTGTCGTGCTGTCGGCGACGGGACACGCGATGGCGGCCTGCGCGCCCGTTCCCTGGTGGACCCTGCTCGTCGGGTTCCTGGGGGTCTTCGCGGTCGCCGCGCCGCTGGCGGGCCGCGCCCGCTCCACAGGGTCCGTCGTCGTCGCCCTCGCGGGTGGCCAGCTCGGTCTGCACACCCTGTTCGGCGTCGGTCAGCACAAGCTCCACGTCCCGGCCGGCAGCGACGACGCACTGATCCGGATGGCCGCGCGATTCGTCTGCGGGGCGGGCTCCGGCTCGTTGAGCCCCGTCGACGCGCAGCGCGTCCTGGCCGACGCGGGCGTCCCCGCACCGGGCTCGATGGGCTCGGCGGCGGGCGGCGCCCATGACCACATGACGACGGTCGGGTCCGCGGCCACCGGTTCACTCACCGCCTCGGGCGACGGGCTGCTGCCCTCCGTACCGATGATGCTCGCGCACCTGCTGGCCGCTCTCGCGGCCGGCTGGCTGCTGCGGCGCGGCGATCTCGCGCTGCTCCGGCTCGGCAAGCTCTCGGCGGACGGCATCGACGAGGTCGCGGACAGTGCGCCGCTACGCGCCCTGCGCGCCGCTCTCGCGCTCGTACGGGCCCTGTGCGCCGGGCTCCCCGGCGTGCCCACGCCCGAGCCGCGCGCCGCGTACGCCTCCTCGTACGGCGCTCACCCGGTGCGGGCCGGGGAGACGCTCCAGCACACGGTGATCAGGCGCGGCCCACCGGCCGAATGCGCTCTCGCGGCCTGACTCGACAGACCCCCGCCCCGCACACGGCAAGGACACGCGCTTCCGCGTGCTCCCACCGGCCCGTTTCCTTCGGTGCTCCGTGCGGTCGGGGAGTGTCGCCGTGCCGTCGCGCTCGCCCACGCGAGCGCCTCGACCGGTCCGGGCCGGGTGAGCTTCCGGTACGCCCACCGACCGATCACCGCTTCCCTCATCACGTGGAGTGTTTCGTGTTCAGAGCCTTCTCCTCGCCGTCCTTCGGCTCACCCGCCGTCGCCCGTCTCTCCGTCGTCGGCGGTGTCGCCGCCTCCGCCCTGTTCCTGCTGGCCGGGCCCGCCTCCGCGCATGTCGGCGTGCAGCCCCAGGGCGAGGCGGCCAAGGGCGGTTACGCCGTCATCAACTTCAAGGTGCCCAACGAGCGGGACGACGCCTCCACCACCAAGGTCGAGGTGAACTTCCCGGCCGACCACCCGCTGGCCTCCGTGATGCCCGAGCCCGTGCCCGGCTGGAAGGTCGCCGTCACCAAGGAGAAGCTCGCCAAGCCGCTGACGATGCACGGCAACACCATCACCGAGGCCGTCTCCAAGGTCACCTGGACCTCGGCGGGCGGCAAGATCGGCCCGGGTGAGTTCCAGCAGTTCCCGCTCTCCGTCGGGCAGCTCCCCGAGGACACCGACCAACTGGTCTTCAAGGCCCTCCAGACGTACGACGACAAGGAAGTCGTCCGGTGGATCGAGGAGCCCAAGGAGGGCGCGGAAGAGCCCCAGAGCCCCGCACCGGTGCTGAAGCTCACCGCGGCCACGGGCGACGGGCACGGCGCCGCCGGCTCCGACCACGACGACTCCGCCGCCGGCACCGACGCGGCCGACAAGGCCACGGCCAAGACCGGCGCCCAGCAGGACGGCGCCACCGGGACGGCCTCCGCCGACAGCAGCGACACGACCGCCCGCGTCCTCGGCGTCGTCGGCATCGTCGTCGGCGCCGCGGGGGTGGCCTTCGGCGTCCTGGCCGGCCGCCGCCGTACCACCGCCTGACACGCCCGTCCCTGACAGGCCGTCCTGACAGGCGGCCCCTGACAGGCGGTCGCTGACACGCCGTACTCACGGCACCACGTACGACGCGGCCGTGGCGAGCGAGGCTGGGACTCCCCCGGCCCCGCTCGTCCGGCCGCCACCGCACTCACCACCGGGAAACAGCTTTATGCGCACCAAGAAGACCGTGACCACCGCGGCCGCTCTCGCGGCCGTGGCCGCACTCACCCTCACCGCCTGCGGCAGCGGCGACGACTCCGCGAAGCCCGTCGCCGATGTCTCCACCCAGGCCAAGACCCAGGCCGCGACCGTCCTCGACCAGCCCTTCAAGAAGCCGAACCTCGTCCTCAAGGACACCCACGGCAAGGACTGGGACCTCCGCGAGGAGACCAAGGGCAGGCCGACGCTGATCTACTTCGGCTACACCAACTGCCCGGACGTCTGCCCGCTGACGATGAGCAACATCGCCATCGCCAGGAAGTCGCTCAGCAAGGCTGACCAGGAGAAGCTCCAAGTCGTCTTCGTCACCACCGACCCCGAGCGGGACACCTCCGCCGAACTCGCCAAGTGGCTGCCCAGCGCGGGTGATCCCTCCTTCGTCGGGCTGACCGGCGACTTCCCGACCATCCAGGCGGGCGCACGCCAGCTCGGCATCGGCATCGACGCGCCCAAGAAGGAGAAGGACGGCACCACCGTCTCCATGCACGGCACCCAGGTCATCGCCTTCTCGCCGAAGACCGACGCCGGGTACGTCCTGTACGGCGAGGACGCCACCTCGGACGACTACGCCAAGGATCTCCCGAAGATCATCAAGGGCGAGAACCCGTGAACCGGCGCACCACCTCCCTCGTACTCGCTGTCGGCCTCACGAGCACCCTCACGCTGACCGCCTGCTCCTCTCCGAACACTCCCGAACTCAAGGTCGGCGACAGCTACATGCCACGCCCCGTCAGCGACCTCGGCGCGGGCTTCCTCACCGTCACCAACAGCGGCGGCGGCGACGACAAGCTCACCTCCGTCACCAGCGACATCTCCGACGACGTCACCATCCACCGGACCAAGGACCAGAAGATGCGGGAGGTGAAGTCCTTCGACATCCCCGCCGGCGGTGAACTGGATCTCGAACGCGGCGGCAACCACCTCATGTTCATGAACCTCAAGTCCCGCCCCGCGCCGGGTCAGAAGGTCGGCATCGAACTGCACTTCGAGAAGACCGACCCCATCAAGGTCGAGCTTCCCGTGAAGGAGACCAACTACAACCCCGCCCACCACTGAGGCCGAGACCCGCCCCGGACCAAGGGACTGAGAGACCTATGACAGCCACCGCCCCGCGCTTCGGAGCCGTATCCCTGGTGCGGCTGCTTCTCGTCACCACGGTGCTCCTCGGCACCGTCCTCACCGTGCTCTCCGGCACGGCATCGGCGCACGCAGCACTCACCGGGAGCACCCCCGAGGACGGGGCGGTGGTCGCCACCGCCCCCCAGGACATCACCCTCACCTTCTCCGAGCAGATCGCCATGGGCGCCGACTCGATCCGCGTACTCGATCCGGACAACAAGCGCGCCGACACCGCGCAGATCCGCGACCTGGGCACGGGAACCGGCGTCAAGTACGGCGTCGCCCTGAAGGCAGGCCTGCCGAACGGCACCTACACCGTCGCCTGGCGGGCCGTCTCGGCCGACAGCCACCCCATCTCCGGCGCCTTCACCTTCTCCATCGGAGCGCCCTCCCCGACCACCGCCGCCGTGCCCGTCGAGAAGGTCGGCGGCGGGCTCGTGGGCGCCCTGTACGACATCACCCGCTACGTCTCGTACACCGGCTTCATCCTCCTCGTCGGCGGTACGGCCTTCATCCTCGCCTGCTGGCAGCGCGGGGCGTCCGTACGGCCCCTGCAACGGCTCGTCGTCCAGGGCTGGCTCGCCCTGACCGCCGCCACACTCGTCATGCTGCTCCTGCGCACCCCGTACACCGGCTCGGGCAAGCTGGCCGACGCCTTCGACCTCGGCGGGCTCCAGGACGTCCTGACCACCAAGACCGGCGCGGCACTCGTCTCCCGGCTGCTGCTGCTCGGCGCCGCCGCGCTGTTCATCGCCGTTCTCTTCGGCACGTACGCCAGGCGCGACGAGCCGGAGGAGACGGAGGAGAGCACGGGGGAAGGCACGGAGAAGGGCACGGGGGAGAACACCGAGGAGAGCACGGGAACAGCGGAGAACACGTCGACTGGAACGACGGGGACGGCACGGGCTGCGGAGAAGGCGGAGAAGAACGACCTCACTTTCGGACTCGCGATGGGCGGCAGCGTCGTCGCCGCCGGGATCGCCGCCACCTGGGCTCTCGCCGAACATGCCTCGACCGGGATCCAGCCCGGTGTCGCCATGCCCGTGGACATCCTGCACCTGCTGGCGGCGGCCACCTGGCTCGGCGGGCTGACAGCGCTGCTCGTCGCTCTCCACAAGGCGCCCTTCATGGAGAGCGCGGCGATACGGCGCTTCTCCCGCATCGCTTTCGTCAGCGTCGTCGTCCTCGCCGTGACCGGGCTCTACCAGTCCTGGCGGCAGGTCGGATCATGGTCGGCGCTCGGGGGGACGTCATACGGGCGGCTCCTTCTGGTCAAGGTCGGGCTGGTGGCCGTCCTGGTCGTGATCGCCTGGTTCTCACGACGGTGGACAGGACGGCTCGCGCAAGGGACGGAAACGGCATCAGGGACGGGGACAGGAACCGGGACGAGGGCGGAAACGACGGCCGAAGCCGCGGCGGAACCGGAGACTGGGAGTGGACCCGAGACCCCCGCGGCGACAACCGTCGTTGGTGACGCCGAGAGAGCTACCCAGCTCATACGCCAGAAAGCCGCGATGGCGAGCACACGCCAGAAGCGTCTGCGTGACGCCGATCCCGAACGGACCGGACTGCGCCGCTCCGTTCTCGCCGAGGCCGGCGTCGCGGTCGTACTCCTCGCCGTCACGACCGTGCTGACCTCCACCGAGCCGGGCCGCACCGCGGAACAGGAAGCCGGCCGGGCCGGCTCGGCGGCAGCCGCCGAGCCGGAGAAGACGGGCCCCACCACCGTCACCCTGCCCTTCGACACCGGAGGCAGGAACGGCCAGGGCACCGTCAGGCTCACCCTCGACCCGGCACGCTCCGGCGTCAACGTCATGAACATCTACCTCGACGACGCCGAGGGGAAGGTCATGGACGTGCCCGAGGTGAAGATCGCGTTCACCCTCACGGCCGAGAAGATCGGCCCGCTGCCGATCGCGCCCGTGCGCGCCGCGGCCGGAAAATGGACCGCGGACCCCGTCCTGCTCCCCATGCCCGGCGACTGGAAGCTCCAGGTGACCGTGCGGACCTCGGACATCGACCAGACGACCGTCGACAAGAACGTGAAGATCGGCTGACTACCGTGAGCGACACCCGACAGACCCCGACCGGCCGGAACACCCCAGCCGCCCCAGCTGCCTCCGACGCGCCTGTCGCGCCCGACGCGCCCGACAACAGGAGGACGGCCGACACCCCCGCCGTCTCCAGACGGCGGCTGCTCACCACCGCGGGCTCCGCGGGAGCCGCCGGACTCGCGCTCGGCGCCGCGGGCGGGGCCGGCTACGCGACCGCCCGCCGCCCCGAGCCGGTCACCGCGCTGACCACCGTCGGCACGGAGGCCGTCCCCTTCCACGGCGCGCACCAGTCCGGCATCACCACCCCGGCGCACGCCCGCGGCCACCTGGTCGCCTTCGACCTCGCCCCGGGCGCGGGCCGGAAGGAGGCCGCCGCGCTGCTCCGCCGCTGGTCGGCCTCGGCCCGGACACTGATGGCCGGCGAACCGTCGAACGGCCGGAGTGGCGGTACGACGAGCGGCGGCCACGACACCGGGATCTCCCTGGACGCCGGCCCGTCCTCCCTCACGGTGACCTTCGGCCTCGGCCACAGCTTCTTCGACCGTACGGAACTCACCGCCCACCGCCCCGCCGCCCTCGACCCCCTGCCCGCCTTCTCCTCCGACCGTCTCGACGCCGCCCGCAGCAACGGCGACCTGTGGATCCAGATCGGCTCCGACGACGCGCTGGTCGCCTTCCACGCCCTGCGCACACTCCAGAAGGACGCGGGCGCGGCGGCCCGGGTGCGCTGGCAGATGAACGGGTTCAACCGCTCCCCCGGCGCGACCGCGCAGCCCATGACCGCCCGCAATCTGATGGGCCAGGTCGACGGCACCCGAAACCCGAAACCGTCCGACCCGGACTTCGATCAGCGGATCTTCGTACCGGCGGAGGCACCGACCGGCACCCCGGAGTGGATGGCCGAAGGCTCCTACGCCGTCGTACGGCGCATCCGCATGCTCCTCGACGACTGGGAGGAGCTGACGCCCGCCAAGCAGGAGCAGGTCATCGGGCGCCGCAAGTCCGACGGAGCCCCGCTCACCGGCGGTACGGAGACGACCGAGCCTGATCTCGACAAGCGCGGGCCCGACGGCGATCTGGTGATCCCCAGCAACGCGCACGCCCGGATCTCTCGGCCGGACGCGAACGGCGGGGCCGCCATGCTGCGCCGTCCCTTCTCCTTCCACGACGGCATCGGCGCCGACGGAACACCCGACGCCGGGCTCCTCTTCGTCTGCTGGCAGGCCGACCCACTCAAGGGGTTCGTACCCGTGCAGCGCAAGCTCGACCGCGGGGACGCGCTGTCGGCGTTCATCCGCCACGAGTCGAGCGGCCTGTTCGCGGTGCCCGGCGGGGCTCGCCAGGGGGAGTACGTGGGCCAGCGGCTGCTGGAATCCTGAGCCTCCTGGGCCCCAGCACGCACGCGGACACGGGAACCATCGGCGGGGCCGGGCCATTAGGGTGACCGTATGTCGGCGACGCGCTATACGTATCTCGGCCCTGAGGGCACCTTCACGGAAGCGGCCCTCCGCACCCTCCCCGAGGCCGCCACGCGGGAGCTGGTCCCCATGGTGTCGGTCCCGGCGGCTCTCGACGCCGTACGGAGCGGAGAGGCCGCGGCGGCCCTCGTACCGATCGAGAACTCGGTGGAGGGCGGGGTCACCTCGACCCTCGACGAACTGGCCGGCGGCGAGCCCCTGATGATCTACCGCGAGGTGCTGCTGCCGATCAGCTTCGCCCTCCTCGTACGGCCGGGGACGCAGCTCTCCGACGTGAAGACGGTGACCGGGCACCCGGTGTCCCAGCCGCAGGTGCGCAACTGGCTGCGGGCCCAGCTCCCGGAAGCGCTGTGGGAGTCGGCCGCGTCGAACGCGGACGGGGCTCGGCTGGTGCAGGAGGGCCGGTTCGACGCGGCCTTCGCGGGCGCGTTCGCGGCGGCCACGTACGGCCTCGAACCCCTGGTCAGCGAGATCCACGACGCGGCGAACGCGGAGACGCGCTTCGTCCTGGTGGGCCGGCCCGCGCGCCCCGCGGCGCCGACGGGCGCGGACAAGACCTCAGTGGTCATCTGGCTGGGCGACGACCGCCCGGGCGCGCTGCTCGAACTTCTCCAGGAGTTCGCGGTGCGCGGCGTCAACCTGATGCTGATCCAGTCGCGGCCGACCGGCGCGGGCATCGGCAACTACTGCTTCGCCGTGGACGCCGAGGGCCACATCTCGGACCGCCGGGTGGGGGAGGCGCTGATGGGGCTGAAGCGGATCTGCCCGAAGGTGCGGTTCCTCGGTTCATATCCGCGGGCCGGGGTGTCTGCCGCGGACGTGGGGACGCTGCGCCCCGGGACCTCGGACGCCGAGTTCATCGGCGCGGCGGACTGGCTGGCCCGCAGCCAGGACGGCCGGGCCTGACGCGAGCCTGCGGCCCGGTGCCGGGCGTGCACGCCCGGTGCCGGGCGTGCCCCCGGACACCGGCAGCGCCCAGGGCTGCGGCACAGGCCCTGTGGACAGAGACCCAAGTTATCCACAGGACCGGTTCTCGACCTGGGGACAAGTCGACAACCAGCCTCGCCGCAGTCGACAAATCGTCGCAGTCGTCCCACTTTCGTCCACAGGCCCCTCGATCGCGTTCGACCGCCCGGCGTCACCCCCATTCCCGTGATCAACTCGTCAGAGCGAGCAATTCCCACCCGAATGAGTGTGTGAAGTGGGTTTGAGGGGCGGTTTTTCCGCCCTCCATCCAGTTTCCGTAGGGCCCTTTTCCGGGATCCACAGATCTCCCACACAGCCTGTGGATAACTTCAGGGGAGTCCACTCCTCTGTGGACAACAGAGGGCCCGGCCCCCCTCCGTCACCCACTCCAAATCCCGCCCCCCACAAGGGAAGTGAGTCAAGGCGGCAATGCCGGAATGCCTCGTTCCGGGGAATTCAATCCCCTTTATTGACGAACGACGGGAGGCCGGCAAGGGATTTCCCGACAGTTTTACCAAATGCGGCAATTCGGACAGCGAGCATGGTTGTCGGCAATCGAGTGGGGCGTTGTCAGCGCGCACCGGTAGCCTGGTGGGGTGATTGACCTTCGCCTGCTTCGTGAGGACCCCGACCGTGTTCGCGCCTCCCAGCGCGCCCGTGGAGAGGACGTCGGCCTTGTCGACGCCCTGCTCTCCGCCGACGAGCGGCGCAGGTCGTCCGGCGTCCGCTTCGACGAGCTGCGCTCCGAGCAGAAGTCGCTCGGCAAGCTGATCCCCAAGGCCTCCGCCGAGGAGCGCGCCGAGCTGCTCAAGAAGGCCGAGCAGCTCAAGGCCGACGTGAAGGCCGCCGACGCCGAGCAGCACGAGGCCGACGAGGAGGCCAAGCGACTCCTCCTCCAGCTCGGCAACGTCGTCCACCCCGACGTCCCGGTGGGCGGCGAGGAGGACTTCGTCGTCCTGGAGACGCACGGCACGATCCGTGACTTCGGGGCGGAGGGCTTCGCCCCCAAGGACCACCTGGAGCTGGGCGAGTCGCTGGGCGCCATCGACGTCGAGCGCGGCGCCAAGGTCTCGGGTTCGCGCTTCTACTACCTGACCGGGATCGGTGCGCTGCTGGAGCTGGCGCTGGTCAACGCGGCGATCGCGCAGGCCACCGAGGCCGGCTTCATCCCGATGCTCACCCCGGCGCTGGTCCGCCCGCGCGCCATGGAGGGTACGGGCTTCCTCGGCCAGGCGTCCGAGAACGTGTATCACCTGGAGAAGGACGACTACTACCTGGTGGGCACGTCGGAGGTGCCCCTCGCGGCGTACCACATGGACGAGATCATCGAGGCCGACAAGCTGCCCCTGCGGTACGCGGGCTACTCGCCGTGCTTCCGCCGCGAGGCCGGTACGTACGGCAAGGACACCCGGGGCATCTTCCGGGTCCACCAGTTCGACAAGGTCGAGATGTTCTCGTACGTCAACCCGGCGGAGGCCCAGTCCGAGCACCAGCGGCTGCTGGAGTGGGAGAAGCAGTGGCTGACCGGCCTTGAGCTGCCCTTCCAGGTGATCGATGTGGCGTCGGGCGACCTGGGCGCCTCGGCCACGCGCAAGTTCGACTGCGAGGCGTGGATCCCGACGCAGGGCAAGTACCGCGAGCTGACCTCGGCGTCCAACTGCGACGGCTTCCAGGCCCGCAGGCTCTCGGTCCGGATGCGCGACGGCAAGCAGGTCAAGCCGCTCTCGACGCTGAACGGCACGCTGTGCGCCGTGCCGCGCACGATCGTGGCGATCCTGGAGAACCACCAGCAGGCCGACGGCACGGTACGCGTGCCCGAGATGCTCCGTCCGTACCTGGGCGGCCGTGAGGTACTGGAGCCGATCACCAAGTGAGCATCGACCCGGCTGCCGCGCCGTTCCCGTACAAGCTGGTCGCGACCGATCTCGACGGCACGCTGCTGCGGGACGACGGCACGGTCTCGGGCCGTACGCGCGAAGCGCTCGCCGCGACCACCGCGGCGGGTGCGGCGCACATCATCGTCACCGGACGGTCCGTGCCCTGGACGCGCCATGTCCTGGACGACCTGGGGTACGAAGGCCTCGCGGTGTGCGGGCAGGGCGCGCAGGTCTACCACGCCGGTGAGCACAGGCTGCTGACCTCCCTGACGCTGGACCGGCAGCTCGCCGGGCTGGCACTCGCCAAGATCGAGAGCGAGACCGGCCCGCTCGCGCTGGCCGTGAGCCGGGACGGGCTCGACGGCGAGGTCCTGGTCACCTCCGGCTACCGGCTACAGGAAGGCCCGCTGCGGAGCACGCTCGTCGAGGACCCGGCGGAGCTGTGGGCGGCGCCGCTGAACAAGGTCTACGTCCAGCACCCGGAGCTGGACGACGACGCGCTGGCGCAGGTCGCGCGCGCGACGGTCGGGAGCCTGGTCGACGTGGTGATGGCGGGCGAGGGGATAGTGGAAATCCTTCCCCTGGGCCTGTCGAAGGCCACCGGCCTCTCGCTGGCCGCGCGCAGGCTCGGCCTGAAGGCGGCGGACACGATCGCGTTCGGTGACATGCCCAACGACATCCCGATGTTCGGCTGGGCGCGGCACGGCGTGGCGATGGCGAACGCGCACGCGGAGCTGAAGGCCGTGGCGGACGAGATCACGGACTCCAACGCGGACGACGGCATCGCGGTGGTGCTGGAGAAGCTGCTGCTCGGCTGAGCCGGCCGCGTGGCGAGGTACGCGGCCGGGAGCGAGGGTGTACGGGAGGGGCGGCCCGCGCGGATGCGCGCTCGAAGCGGCCGCCCCCGGGCGGCACTCGTGCGGCTGCGCGGAGTGGTAATGGCTCCTCCGGTGCCGGCGCGGTGCTGCCCTGTTCGAAACTCGACGGACTCGACTCGACGGACTCGTCAGCCGGTCATCGCCGTGCTCCGCTCCCGGTCTGTGGTGCGTCCCGGCAGCTCGGTTGCCGTGACATCACCACTGTGCTCCCGGCGCACCACGGCGCGCCACTGATTATCCGTACGGGCCCGCGCCCGCCCGCCGAGTGAGGGCGCGGACGGACACGGACCTGCCGGACCGCCGGGCTGCCGGGCTGCCGGACCGCCGGGCTGCCGGGCTGCCGGGCTGCCGGGAGTGGATCAGCGGCGCTTACGTCCGCGCCGCAACTCCCCCACCTGCTGGGCTACGTGATCCACCTTGGCGTCCACCCGGTCGATACGGTCGGACATCTCGCACAGCCGGTTACTGATCGCGGCGACCACCTGGTTGGTGGCGTCGAGCCTCCGGTCGAGGCTGTCGAGCCGGTACGACATCCGGTTCAGCACCGGCCCCAGCTCCTGAAGCGCCACCCCGACCCCGCCGAGGCAGGACTCGATGTCCGTCACTCGCCGGTCGAGTGCGGCGTACCCCTCGCGCCGGCCCTCCTCGGCGTCGAGAAGGTACGTACGGACACACCGCGCGATGTCGCTGTCGCGAAGAAGCATCGCGACGTTGAGGACGGCGCGGCGGGTGTGGAGGGTGAGACTGGACCGCCTCTGTGGATAACTTCCTTCGCTCGCGGATGAGAGTGACATGTTGTCACTCTGATATTCGCGCAGGTCAGGGCCGCGCAACACCTGCAGCCCATTCTCCGACAGCTCCGCGCGATGCCGCGCGGTCAACTGCCTGATGACGTCTGTGGATACTTCGAAGTAGCGAGCGACGCCCTCTGTCGTGACATGTACGCCGTCCGGCAGCATCCGCAGAGCCTTGACCTTGTCGAGTGCCTCGACCCGCGCCATGACACTGTCACGCATCGAGCGCGATTCGAGCAGAGCACCTTCAGGTGGCATGAGCGTGCCTTCCATTCGTGAACCGATGATGGCCGGCCCTCTCCCCGGGCTTCAGGGGCGGAGGTCGGCTCACGGTGGCTACTCACCCAATGACCGGTGCGGCGGCTCTTTCGAACCGCCACCGGCAATCCCCAGATTCACGAACGCTCGACGCTACGAACTCCAATTGCCTCCACGCACACGAATCAACGAGCCGATAAACGCACAGTTACGCGGCCCTCGCGCGGCGGCGCCGTGTCGCCGTCGCGCGGCAGCGCCGTCAGACCTCACTCCTCGCCCGCGAGCGTCAGCGTCCGCAGCTTCCGGCCCGCGTACCAGGTCGCCGCCACCGAGACCCCCACCAGCAGGCTCACCGCCAGCGGCAGCCCGACGTCCGAGGTGATCGTGGAACCGGCATCGATCTTCTGGGCGAGCGCGAGCGCCCACTGCTGGACGCTGAGGGTCCGCGCGCCGGACACCAGGCTGCCGAAGAGGGTCTCCCAGACCAGTGCGTAGACCAGGCCGATGACCACCGCGTGCCGGCTGACCGTACCGAGCAGCAGGAAGAGCGCGCTGTACGCGATCGATGCGACGAGCGCCGCGACCGTGTAGGCGATCGCGATCTGCTGGCCGTTGCCGTTGAGGATCCATCCGGCGATGAAGGTGGGGATCGCGGAGAACCCCATGGTGACGGCGATCGCCACGATCAGTTTGGTGAAGATGATCGCCGTCCGGTTCACCGGCTTGGAGAGCAGGTAGACGATCGAGCCGTCGTCGATCTCGGGTCCGATCGCGCCCGTACCGGCGATCACGCCGATCAGCGGGACCATCGTCGCGAGGGCGAAGCCGCCCAGCACCTCCGAGGCGACCTGGTCGTCGACACCGTTGAACATCCGGACGGCGACCGCCATCAGGATCAGCAGCGCGGGCAGTACGAAGAGGATCGCGGCCCGGCGCCTGCCGAGCAGGGCCCGGTAGGTGAGCCGGGCGACTGTGGGGTTGTACATGACGTCACAGCTCCTTTCAGGCCGCTCAGGCCGCTACGAGGTAGGAGAAGACCGACTCAAGGGATTCGTCCGAGGGCGAGACCGTGAGCAGCCGGATGGAGTGCTCGTGGGCGACCTTCGGCAGCAGCGCGGTGAAGCGGCCGAAGTCGACGGCCTGGATGCGCAGGGCGCCCTCGGCGAGGTCGACCTCGATGCCGGCCGTCGACGGGTCGGCGATCAGGGCGGCGGCGAGCGCGCGGTCGTCGCTGGACCGTACGAGATAGCGGTGCGGCCGGTCGGTCATCAGCCTGCGGATCTTGCGGAAGTCACCGGATGCGGCGTGCCGGCCGGCCACGACCACCTCGATGTGCGAGGCGAGTTGTTCGACCTCCTCCAGGATGTGGGAGGAGAACAGCACCGTGCGGCCCGCGGCGCCCATACGCCGCAGCAGCTCCATGAGCTGCATGCGCTGGCGCGGGTCCATGCCGTTGAACGGCTCGTCGAGCAGCAGCACCGACGGGTCGTGGACCAGCGCGGACGCCATCTTCACCCGCTGGCGCATGCCCTTGCTGTACGTCCCGATCCTGCGGTCCTGCGCGTACTCCATCTCGACCGTGGCGAGCGCGGTACGGGCCGCCTTGGCGCCCAGACCGTGCAGTTCGGCGTTGGCGACGACGAATTCGAGACCGGTGAGGAAGTCGTACATCCCCTCCCGCTCCGGCACGATGCCGATCCGGCGGTAGACGGACTCGTTGCGCCAGATCTTCTCCCCGTCGAGGGTGACGGTGCCCGTGGAGGGGGCGAGGAAGCCCGCCATCATGTTGATGAGGGTGGACTTGCCCGCGCCGTTGGGGCCGAGCAGGCCGGTCACACCGGGGCCGATGGTCATGGTCACGTCGTTGACGGCGACCACGTTCCCGAACCAGCGCGAGGTGTGGTCGATGTTGATGGTGGTCACAGCCCGACCTTCCGGTAACGGCTCATGAGGAGGGCGTACGAGCCGGAGATGAGCGCGAGGACTGCCAGCAGGTAGACCACGCCGACCCCGGCCGAGGGGCCCGCGCCCCCGGGGAAGGACGACGAGGCACCGAGGAACGCGGTCTGCAGTCCGTCGATGAGCGTGATGGGTGAGAAGAGGCCGATCCACTGCACGGCGTCGGTCCGGCCCGTGGACAGGGCGATCGCCTGGAGGACGGAGACGGCCCCGTAGGAGATGGTCAGTATCGCGATGACCCCTGCGACACCGAACCCGCGGCGCGGCGTGAGCGCGGCCATCACCAGGCCGAGTCCGCCGAAGAGGAGGGAGAGCACCGTCACCGACACGAGCCCCTGGCCGAACCCCTTGGTCTGCTCGACGAAGTCCATCGACGCCAGCAGAGAGCCGATGTAGAGGATGAGGATCGGTACGCCGGTCAGGATGAGCAGGGCGGAGGCCATCGCGCCGAACTTCGCGAGGACGTAGTCGCCGCGCTCGATGGGGCGCGAGAAGTAGAGCGGAATGGACTTGAAGCGCAGATCGCGGGAGACGGACTGGGGCGCCTGCGCGGCGAGAAAGAGACCGATCACCGCCTGGGTGAAGATCGCGTAGCGCGTGTAGTCCATGGGCAGGCTCTTGAGGTCCGTCGCGACGGCGACTGCCACGACGATCGCCGCGGGCAGGCACATCACCGCGAGGAGGATCATCGGCAGGACCTTGGACTTGGCCGACCGGCCGAGTCCGTACGCGCCGCGCAGGGACTGCGAGTAGAGGGAGCGGCGGGCGTAGGCGCGGCCGAGCCGGGACCCTTCGTACGCGCGGTATCCGATGTTGTGGATCCGGCTGGCACCGGTGTCGGTACCGCTGTGGGTGCCGGTGAGGGCGTCGGTCTCAGCGCTCATCGCGGGCGCCTCCCTTCTGCAGTGCGTACGCCGTCCGGTCGGCGCCCTGGGCCTGGCCGTGGCCCTGATCGGCGTCGTGGCCCTGGCCTTGGTGCGACTCGGCGGCGGAACGTGGGCGGAAGACCTCCGCGATGTGGTGGCGGCGCTGTTCCATCCGTACGAGGCCGAGGCCGAGCCCGGCGACGGTGTCGCGGACGATGTCGTACGTCTCCTCGCCCGTGGCCTCGATCAGCAGGATGTGACCCGCGCCCGGCAGCCCCTCCTCCGTGTCCGAGCGGAGCGTGACCCCGGCGGCGGTGAGGGAGTCGCGCAGCGCCCCCGTTCCATCGGGATGCGCGTCCGTGTCGGTGACCTCGACCGCGAGGGTCGTGGTGATCTGGGTGAAGTCGCTGGTGGAGCTGGAGCGCAGCAGCCGTCCGCCGTCGATGACGACGACGTGGTCACAGGTGCGTTCGAGTTCGCCCAGGAGATGCGAGGTGACCAGGACGGAGATGCCGAAGTCGGTGTGGACACGGCGGATCAGGCCCAGCATCTCGTCGCGGCCGACCGGGTCGAGGCCGTTGGTCGGTTCGTCGAGGAGGACGAGCTTCGGATCGTGGACGAGCGCCTGCGCGAGTTTGACGCGCTGCTTCATGCCGGTGGAGTAGCCGCCGATGGGGCGGTAGCGCTCTTCGTAGAGGCCGACATGGCGCAGGGTGTCGGCGGTCCGCTCGCGGGCCGCGGTCGGCGGCAGCCCGGACATGCGCGCCATGTGGACGACGAACTCGGTGGCCGAGACGTCCGGCGGCAGGCAGTCGTGTTCGGGCATGTATCCGACCTGCTCGCGGATGGCGCTGCCGCTGGTGGCGACGTCGAGCCCGAGCACGGTGGCCCGGCCCTCCGTCGCACGGGACAGGCCGAGCAGAATCTTGATCATGGTGGATTTACCGGCTCCGTTGGCACCCACGAGGCCGGTCACACCGGGCCCGATGTCCAGGGACAGCCGGTCGAGCGCGGTCACCCGGGGGTACCGCATGCTCAGGCTTTCGGTCGCGATCACAGTCGTCACCACTCGAAGGTAGTGGTGCGGGCCACAGCGGACGTCAGCCCTGGCGCCTGTATCCGTGTCCGTCTCCAGTCGTACGGACCCGTAGGGGCCCTGCCCGTAGGAGGAGAGACCGGAGAGGAAGGCCCCCCGGCCTCGTTGTCCACAGGGACGACAGGTCACTTGACGCGACCGCCGGTCCATTGCCACATTCATCGGTGTCACGGGACGAACACGTAGCGCACACGGGACGGAGGCGTGGCGGGGTGCCTATGCGCGAACAGGCCGCCGCGTCGCGGGGGTCCAAGAAGGTCCAGCGCCTGGTGTGCGCGTGCGCGGAGGAGGCCGTATGAAGGACGACGCCCCTGGGGGGAACGGGTACCGCGAGCGCTGGGTGCGCGCCCGCGAGGTCGACCTGTGCGTCGCCGAGCTGGGCGATCCGGCCCGTCCGACAGTGCTGTTCGTGCACGGCTATCCGGACAGCAAGGAGGTCTGGTCCGAGGTCGCCGAGCGGCTCCAGGACCGCTTCCACGTCGTGCTGTACGACGTACGGGGCCACGGCAGGTCCACGGCCCCGGCCCCGCTCCGCGGCGGCTTCACCCTGGAGAAGCTGACGGACGACTTCCTGGCGGTCGCCGACGCGGTGAGCCCGGACCGGCCGGTCCATCTCGTGGGCCACGACTGGGGGTCCGTGCAGTCCTGGGAGTTCGTCACCGTGGCCGGGACCGAAGGCCGTATCGCCTCGTTCACCTCGATGTCGGGTCCCTCCCTGGACCATCTCGGGCACTGGTTCAAGGAGCGGGCGGCGCACCCCACCCCGCGCCGGGTGGGGCAGCTCCTCGGCCAGAGCGCCAAGTCCTGGTACGTCTACGCGCTGCACACCCCGGTCCTGCCGGAGCTGGCCTGGCGCGGGCCGCTCGGCAGGCGGTGGCCGGGGGTGCTCCGGCGCACCGAGGGGCTGTCCGGGGAGGGCTACCCGACCTCCTCGCTGCCGCGGGACGCGGCACACGGGGCCTGGCTCTACCGGGACAACGTACGCCCCCGGCTGCGCCGGCCGCGTACGGACGCCTACGCGCACGCGCCGGTCCAGCTCATCACACCGACCGGGGACGCCTTCCTCTCCGAGCGGCTGTACGACGATCTGGAACGGTGGGCACCCGGACTCGTACGACGCTCACTGCCCGCCAAGCACTGGGTGCCCCGCACCCGCCCCGACCAACTGGCCTCATGGATCGGTTCCTTCGTCCTCGCCCAGGAGGAGGGTGTACCGCGGGCCGCGGCCGGCGCGCCGAGCGGCCCGTACGCCCAGCGTTTCGGCGGACAGCTCGTCCTGGTCACGGGCGCGGCCGGCGGCATCGGCCGGGCGGTGGCCTTCGCGTTCGCCGAGGCGGGCGCCCGGGTCGTGGCGGTGGACCGGGACGGGGACGGCGCGGCGAGAACGGCGGAGCTGGCCGGCCAGATCGGCGCACCGGACGCCTGGAGCGAGACCGTCGACGTCGGCGACGGACCGGCCATGGAGCGACTCGCCGCGAAGGTCGCGACGGAGTACGGCACGGTCGACGTCCTGGTCAACAACGCGGGAATCGGGCTGTCGGGAGCCTTCCTCGACACCACCGCCGAGGAGTGGAAGAGCGTTCTGGACACCCATCTGTGGGGGGTGATCCATGGCTGCCGGCTCTTCGGCGGACAGATGGTGGAGCGCGGCCAGGGCGGCCATATCGTCAACACCGCCTCCGCCGCGGCCTATCAGCCCTCCCGTGCGCTGAGCGCGTACGCCACGTCCAAGGCGGCCGTGCTGATGCTCAGCGAGTGCCTGCGCGCCGAACTGGCCGGGAGTTCCATCGGGGTGTCGGCCGTCTGTCCCGGCTTCGTCCATACCGGCATCGCCTCCACGGCGCACTTCACCGGTGTCTCCGCCGCGGAGGAGGACCGTCTCCGGAAGAAGACCGCCCGGCTGTACGGAATGCGCGGCTACCCGCCCGAGAAGGTCGCCGACGCCGTGCTGCGCGCCGTCGTCCGCAACCAGGCCGTCGTGCCCGTCACCGCGGAGGCGCGCGGCGCGTGGGTCCTGTCGCGGATCGCCTCGCGGGCGCGTCGTGCCGTCGCCCGGGTGGAGCCTCCGCTGTGAACGCCGGGTGCGAGGACATGCGGCTCCGCACAAGGGCCTTGCACGCCCTCACTTCAACATAAGGACGAGCGTGACAATGTGACCAAATGACGAGAAAATGCTTGACACTTGTCCACAGAATCGCCAAATAGCCTGTGGATAAGTCAAGTTGACTGTGGATCAAACCTATGTGCAACGACGAGTTCGAAATCCGGTGGCGACATTCCGCCACCTCCCGGCACTCTGGCCGGATGCACCACGACACCGACCGGACAGACCGACCCGAGCAACCCGAGCAACCCGACCAGCAGGACCGACCCGGCCCGCCCCACGCGCCCGAGCCGCCTCGCGCACCGGACGGGCGACGCACCCTGAAGGTGTCGAAGTACCTCTCCCGGCACCTGCGCCACCAGCCCGAACGGATCGGACTCGCCCTCGACCCGAACGGTTGGGTGACGGTCGACGAACTGCTCCGCGCGGCCTGTGCCCACGGCTTCCGGATCAGCCGCGCCGAACTCGACCATGTGGTCGCCGTCAACGACAAACGCCGTTTCACCATCGACAGCGGGCGCGGCCGGATACGGGCCAACCAGGGCCACACCGTCACCGTCGACCTGGAGCTGGCGGAGCCTCCCCGTACCTCTACCACGGCACCGTGGCCCGCGCCCTGGACGCGATCCGGACCGAGGGGCTGCGCCCCATGGCCCGGCACCACGTACATCTCTCACCGGACCGCGCGACCGCGACCCGGGTGGGGGCCCGCCGCGGCCGGCCCGTCGTGCTGTCGGTGGACGCGGGGGCGATGCACCACGCCGGACTGGTCTTCCACGTCAGCGCGAACGGCGTCTGGCTCACCGACTCCGTACCCCCACGCTACCTGCGCTTCCCCGGCTGACACGTCACGGACGGAGCTGGGCGAGCGCCTCCGCGCCGATCCGCTCGAAGACCCGCTGGTCGACGGCGAAGTCCGAGTCCGGGATGGGCGCGTGCACCGCGATCTCGGTGATCCCCAGCTCGAAGTGGCGGCCCGCGAAGTCCACGAACGCGTCCAGCGACTCCATCGGGCCGTTCCGGTCCGGCGTGAAGCCGGTCAGCAGGACTTTCTCCACCTCCGACACCTTCCGCCCGATCTCCGCGCACGCCGCGCCGAGCCGGTCGATCTGCCCGCTGATGGCCGCACGCGACTCCTCGGGCGTACCCGTCTCGAACAGCTTCGGGTCCCCCGTCGTCACCCACGCCTGCCCGTGCCGGGCGGCGAGCCTCAGCCCGCGCGGCCCGGTCGCCGCCACGGCGAACGGCAGCCGGGGCCGCTGCACGCACCCCGGGATGCCCCGGGCCTCGACCGCCGAGTAGAACGTCCCCTCGTACGTCACGGAGTCCTCGGTCAGCAACCGGTCCAGCAGCGGCACGAACTCCGCGAACCGGTCGGCACGCTCACGCGGCGACCACGCCTCCTGGCCCAGCGCCGTGGCGTCGAACCCCGTTCCGCCCGCGCCGATCCCCAGCGTGATCCGGCCGTCCGACACATCGTCGAGCGTGAGCAGATCCTTGGCGAGCGTCACCGGATGACGGAAGTTCGGCGAGGTCACGAGCGTGCCGAGGCGGATCCGTTCGGTCGCGGCGGCAGCGGCCGTCAGGGTCGGGACCGCCCCGAACCACGGGCCGTCACGGAAGGTCCGCCAGGACAGGTGGTCATAGGTGTACGCGGTGTGGAAGCCCAGCCGTTCGGCGCGCAGCCACTCGTCGCGACCACCGTCGTGCCAGCGACGGACAGGAAGAATCACGGTACTCAGACGCATGACCGCGACGATACGGGTACGGGCCCGCCCGGCGGACACCCGCGGACGGGGACGGGTGAGCGGCCGCCCCCAGTGACACCCGCGCCGGCACGCTGATACCCGCAGGCGGGCACGCCTATCCACGGGGCGGGCACGGGCACACCCCCGCAGATACCGGCGGGCGGCTCAAACGTGCGCCCCTCCGCCCGCCCGTGCGCGCCCGTACGTGAGAATGGGCCCGTGACCTCGCCCCGTGGATCCGTTCCCGCCCCCGACGCCTCTCCGCTCCCCGCCAGGCCCCGGCTGATCGCCACGGATCTGGACGGCACTCTGCTGCACGACGACAAGTCCGTCTCGGACCGTACGATCGCCGCGCTCGAACGCGCCGAGGAGGCCGGCATCGAGGTCTTCTTCGTCACCGGGCGCCCGGCCCGCTGGATGGAGGTCGTCAGCGCCCATGTGCACGGCCACGGCATGGCGATCTGCGCCAACGGCGCCGCGGTGGTCGATCTGCACTCCGGCGGCAAGCTGCTCATGGCCCGCCCGCTGGACCGGGCGGTCGCCCTGGACGTCGTGGGGGCGCTGCGCGCCGCCGCGCCCGGGACGACCTTCGCGGTCGAGCAGACCACCGGCATCAACTACGAGCCGGCGTATCCGGCCTTCGTCCAGGACCCGGGCGCGACCATCGCCACCGCCGAGAAGCTCCTCCGTACCGAGGAGACAGGGGAGACGGGGGAGGCGGACGACGGCACCCCTGCCCCCGTACTGAAGCTGCTCGCCCACCACCCCGAGCTGACCCCGGACGGCTTCCTCGCCCTGGCCCGTACGGTGGCGGGAGACCGCGCCACCCTCACCCGCTCCAGCCCGACCGCGCTCCTGGAGATCAGCGGCCTGGGAGTGAGCAAGGCGAGCACGCTCGCCCTCTGCTGCGCCGAACGCTCCATCTCCTCCGACGAGGTCGTCGCCTTCGGCGACATGCCCAACGACCTGGAGATGCTGACCTGGGCGGGCACGTCGTACGCGATGGGCAACGCCCACCCGGACGTACTGGCCGCCGCGTCCGGCCGCACCGTCACCAACAACGAGGACGGCGTCGCGGTCGTCATGGAAGAGATCCTGGCGCGGCTGTAGACCGCACGGGACGGCCCGCTCTCACAGCGGCACCTCCCAGATCACCGCCGCGCCTCCGGTGCTCTCCGCCGTTCCCGCGTCGCCGCCGAGCCCTGGTTCCGACCAGCTCGCGCCGCCCAGCGCCTCGGCCCGCCGCCGGAGGTTGCGCAGCCCGCTGCGCCGCCCGCCGGCCGGAATGCCCACCCCGTCGTCCGCGACGGTCAGCCGCACCGCCCTCCGGCCGTCGGCGAGCCGTACGGTCGCGTCCACCACCACCTCGATTCGGGACGCGCGCGCGTGCCGGAAGGCGTTGGACAGCGCCTCCCGGAGCGCGGCGATCAGGTTCTTCCCGTACGGCTCGCCCACGGCCGCGTCGACCGGGCCGACGAAGCGGTACGTGGGGGTGAAACCCAGCGGCACCGCCGCCATGTTGATCTCCCGCAGAACCCGCGTCCGTACCCCCGACGGGGCCTCGGCCGGCCCCTGCTGGAGCGCGAAGATGGCCGCCCGGATCTCCTGGATCGTCACGTCCAGCGCGTCGACGGCCTTGTCGATGCCCTGGTGGACCTCGGGCGCGGCCGTGCCGCGCTGGGCGCTCTCCAGCATCATCCCGGTGGCGTGCAGCCGCTGGATCACCAGGTCGTGGAGGTCGCGGGCGATCCGGTCGCGGTCCTCCAGAACGGCCAGCCGCTCCCGGTCGTGCTGCGCTCCGGCCATCATCAGCGCCAGCGCGGCCTGCGCGGCGAACTGTCCCGCCAGGGTGCGCTCCCGGTCCCCGAAGGCCCGGGCGCCCCGCTCGCGCGGCATGACCAGCGCGCCGAGCACCCGGCCGTCGGTACGCAGCGGCAGCAGCATGATCGGGCCGTACAGCGAGGCCATCTCGGTGATCACACGCGAGTCGGTGCGGGCGTCCTCCACGATGACGGCCTCGCCGGCCAGCAGGGCCGCGGCGGCGGGGCTCTCGGCGGGGATGAGATAGCCGGGGGCGATGCGGGGGTGGTCGGCGGAGACGGCGACGATCTCCAGTTCGCCGTTGGGTGTACGGAGCATCACCGAGGCCATCGCCGAGTCCGAGAGGCGGCGTGCCTGTTCCGCGACGACGCTGAGCGCGTCCTCGGTGGAGCCGCCGGAGAGGAGCGCGGTGGTGACGGCGACGGAGCCGTCGATCCACCGTTCGCGCTGCCGGGCCGCCTCGTACAGCCGGGCGTTGCCGATGGCGGCACCCGCCTCGGTGGCCAGGACGCGCACCATCTGCAGGTCGTGGTCACCGAAGGGCGTGCCGGCGGTCTTCTCCGCGAGATAGAAGTTGCCGACGATCTCGCCCTGGCCCGGCACCGGGACGCCGAGGAACGTACGCATCGGGGGGTGCCCCGGCGGGAATCCGGCCGCGCGCGGGTCGGTCGTCAGGTCGGTGAGCAGGATCGGGCCGGGGTGCCGGATCAGCGCGCCGAGGAGACCGGTGCGCCCGTCGGGCCGGTGGCCGATCCGCCGGGCCGTGTCCTCGTCGACCCCGTACGTGACGAAGTCGGAGAGGCCGTCGCCCTGTTCGTCGACGACACCGATCGCGGCGTACCGGGCGCCGACGAGTTCGGCGGCGGTCACGCAGATCCGGTCGAGCGTGGCACGCAGCCCGCGCCCCGCGCCGACGGAGCACATCGCCTCCAGGAGCTGGGGGACCCGCGCGGTGGTCTCGACGGAGAGCCCTTCCAGGCTGCCGGCCGCGAGGGTGGCCGCTTCCAGCGGATCGAGGGGATCCAACGGGTCCAGAGGTTCGGGCTCTTCCATGAATCCGAGAGTAGTAAGGGCTGTTTCACACCGAAAGTCGGATTCAGTCCTTCAAGAGGACGGCGGCGGGTGCCGTCGCCGCCGCGCCGAGCAGGTCGCCGGCCCGTTCCCGCTCCAGCATCCGCCGCAGCGGCCCTTCGGCGACGGCGAGTTCGGCGTACGGGCCACGCTGTACGGTGCGGCCCTCGTCGAGCACGATCACCTCGTCGACCGTGTCCACTCCCCGCAGCCGATGGGTGATGAGCAGCGTCGTCCGCCCCTCGGTCGCCGCCAGCAGATCGGCGGTCAGCGCGTCGGCGGTCGCCAGATCAAGGTGTTCGGCGGGCTCGTCCAGGATCAGCACGGGGAAGTCCGCGAGGAGCGCGCGGGCCAGCGCGAGCCGCTGGCGCTGGCCGCCGGAGAGCCGCGCGCCGTGCTCGCCGACGAGGGTGTCGAGCCCGTCGGGCAGCGCGTCGACCCAGTCGAGCAGCCGGGCCCGGCGCAGCGCGTCACGCAGCGCGTCCTCGTCGGCGTCCGTACGGGCGAGCCGCAGGTTCTCGCGTACGGAGCTGTCGAAGAGGTGGGCGTCCTGGGCACAGAGCCCGATGAGGCGCCGTACGGTGTCGCCGTCGAGGGCTGCGAGGTCCGTACCGCTCTCCGTACCCCCGACGCGGCAGCTTCCCTCGCGGGCGTCCAGGAAGCGCAGCAGCACCTGGGCGAGCGTGGTCTTGCCCGAGCCCGAGGGACCGACGACGGCGACGCGCTTCCCTGCGGTCAGTGTCAGGTCGAAGCCCGCGAGCGCGTCCCGGCGCTGCCCCGGATAGCGGGCGGACAGCCCGCGCACCTCCAACGGGAACGGCGACACGGGCGCCGGCGCGGGCCGCTCCGGCTCCTGTACGGGGACGGGCGCGTCCAGCACCTCGCACACCCGCTCGGCGCTGCGGCGGGCCCGCTGCCGGTGGAGCACGGCGAGCGGCAGCCCGGTGACTGCCTCGAACGCGGCGAGCGGGGTCAGCACGATCACGGCCAGTTCGATGCCCGCGAGCCGTCCCTCGTGCACGGCCTGGACACCCAGGAACGCGGCGACGGCCACGGTCATGCCGCAGATCAGGGCGGTGAGCCCGGCACCCAGCGCCTGGGCGGCCGCGCTGCGCGAGGCGATCGACGTCAGCGTCGCGTCGGCCGCCCGCACCCGGCGCAGCCGGCCGCGCAGCGCGCCCGCGACGGTCAGTTCGGCGGTACCCCTGAACAGATCGACGACCCGCGTGGCCAGCAGCCCGCGCGCCGGCGCCAGGTGTCGCTCGGCGTGGCGGGCGCACACACCGCTCACCAGCGGTACGCCCACTCCGGCGGCGAGCAGACCGACGGCCAGTGCGGCGCCCGCCTCCGGGAGCAGCCAGGCGGTGAAGCCGACGGCGCCCAGGGAGACGAGCAGCGCGGTGCCGGCCGGGAGCAGCCACCGGAGCCAGTAGTCCTGGAGTTCGTCCACGTCCGCGACGAGCCGTGAGAGCAGATCCCCGCGCCGTGCCGTGCGCAGCCCGGCGGGCGCGACGCGCTCCAGCCTCCGGTACACGGAGACCCTGAGGTCCGCGAGCATCCTGAGCACCGCGTCGTGCGAGACGAGCCGCTCGGCGTACCGGAACACGGCCCGGCCGATGCCGAAGGCGCGGGTCGCGGTGACCGCGATCATCAGATAGAGCACCGGGGGCTGCTCGGAGGCCCGGGAGATCAGCCAGCCCGAGACGGCCATGAGGCCGACGGCCGAGCCGAGGGCGCAGCTTCCGAGGACCAGAGCGAGGAGGAAACGCCCGCGCAGCGTCCCGGCGGCCTCCCGCATCCGCGCGAGCGGGCTCCGGGGCGCCGGGACGGTGCCCCCGCCGGCCGTCCCGGCGCGGTCGCCCCGGTCGGTCCCCCCGTCGGGAGGGGCGATCAGGGTGGCCTGCTCCGCTTCCACGAGCACCACCGTTCCCGTACGTTCCGATGTCCCCGTACGCTCCCGCGCTCCCGTACGTTCCGCCGCTTCCGTGCGCGCTTCCGTCGTCCGCTCAGGAAGCGCGATCACCCGGTCAGCCACCGCGAGGAGCGCCGGCCGGTGGACGACCAGCAGGACCGTACGGCCTGCCGCAAGTCGCCGTACCGCCTCGACGACGCCCGCCTCCGTCTCGCCGTCGAGCGCCGCGGTGGGCTCGTCCAGGAGCAGCAGCGGCCGGTCCGCGAGGAAGGCGCGGGCCAGCGCGAGCCGCTGGCGCTGACCGGCCGAGAGCCCGGCGCCGTCCTCGCCGAGCAGGGTGTCCGTGCCGTGCGGGAGGGCCGTCACGAAGTCGTACGCGCCCGCCTCGCGCAGCGCGGCGCCCAGGGCTGTGTCGTCCGCGTCGGGGCGGGCCAGCCGTACGTTCTCGGCGATCGTCCCGGCGAAGAGGTACGGCTGCTGGGGGACCCAGGCGATGGTCTCGTGCCAGCGCTCGCGGTCGAGGGAGGCGAGGTCCCGGCCGTCGATCCGTACCCGGCCCTCGTCCGGTACGGCGAATCCGAGCACCGTGTGGAGCAGCGTGGTCTTCCCGACGCCGCTCGGGCCGACCAGGGCGACGGTCTCCCCCGGCTCGACCGTCAGGGTGACCGCGTCCAGCGAGGGCTCCGCACGGCCCTCGTGGCGGACCGTCACTGCCTCCAGTTCCAGCCGGGGCCGGCCAGGCACCTCTCCGGTGCCGCGCTCCGCGGGCTCCGTCTCCAGGACCGCGAAGACCTCCTCGGCGGCGGAGAGTCCCTCGGCCGCCGCGTGGTACTGCGCTCCGACCTGCCGGATCGGCAGATATGCCTCGGGCGCGAGGACGAGGACCACCAGCCCGGTGTAGAGATCGAGATCCCCGTGGACGAGCCGCATCCCGATACCGACGGCGACGAGCGCCACCGAAAGCGTCGAGAGCAGTTCCAGCGCGAACGACGACAGGAAGGCGATCCGCAGGGTGCGCAGGGTGGCCTGGCGGTACTCGGAGGTGATCGTACGGATCGCCTCGGCCTGAGCCTTGGCCCGGCCGAAGACCTTGAGGGTCGGCAGCCCGGCGACCACGTCCAGGAAGTGGCCGGACAGCCGGGACAGCAGCCGCCACTGCCGGTCCATCCGGGACTGTGTGGCCCAGCCGATGAGGATCATGAACATCGGGATGAGCGGCAGGGTCACCACGATCACCGCGGCCGAGATCCAGTCCTCGGTGACGATCCGCGCGAGCACCGCCACGGGCACCACCACCGCGAGCCCGAGCTGTGGCAGATAGCGGGCGAAGTAGTCGTCCAGCGCGTCGACCCCCCGCGTGGCCAGCGCGACCAGCGAACCGGTACGCCGGCCGCCGAGCCAGCCGGGCCCCAGCTCGGCCGCCCGCTCCAGCAGCCGCCCGCGCAGTTCGGACTTGACCGCCGCGCTCGCCCGGTGCGCGGCCAGTTCGGTCAGCCAGGAGACCAGGGCGCGTCCGACGGCGACCGCGGCGAGCAGCAGCAGGGGGTGACGCAGGTCGGAGCCGTCGTACCCACGCTGGAACGCACCGACCACCACTTCGGCGATCAGCATCGCCTGGGCGATCACCAGTGCCGCTCCCGTCACCCCGAGCACCACCACGGCCACCAGGAAGAGACGGGTGGCGCGGGCGTACCGGAGCAGACGCGGATCGATTGGTTTCACGTGAAACACCCATTCCTGCCGCTACGGCCTACGGTCTACGACCACTGCTGCTGTGCGCTGCCGAACCGCAACATCCGAATCCGCTCCATCCGGATCCGCTACGCGTCGGCGATGTGCTGAGTCCCGATCCGCTTGCGGAACACCCAGTACGTCCAGCCCTGGTAGAGCAGCACGACGGGGGTCGCGATCCCCGCGCACCAGGTCATGATCGTCAAGGTGTACGGGGTGGAGGAGGCGTTCGTCACCGTGAGGTTCCACGCCTCGTTCAGCGAGGATGGCATGACGTTCGGGAACAGCGTCAGGAAGAGCATCGCGACCACGGCGACGACGGTCACCCCGGAGAAGACGAAGGACCAGCCCTCGCGTCCTGCCGCGACGGCCACGATCGCGACCAGCAGCGCGGCCACAGCGACGATCGCCGCGACCAGGCTCGCCCCATCACCGTTGTCGGCCTGGGTCCAGGCCAGGAACCCGAGGGCCAGCACGGCGGTGACGGCTCCCAGGGCGAGCGCCGTCCTCCGGGCCCTGGTCCGGATGTCCCCCACCGTCTTGAGCGCGGCGAAGACCGCGCCGTGGAAGGTGAAGAGGGCCAGCGTCACCAGCGCGCCGAGCAGCGCGTACGGGTTCAGCAGATCCGCGAGGCTGCCCACGTACTCCATTTCCGCGTCGATCTTCACCCCGTGCACGATGTTGGCGAAGACGAAGCCCCACATGAGGGCGGGGATCAGGGAGGTCCAGAAGATGGTGTGTTCCCAGTTGCGCTGCCACTTCTCCTCGGGCCGCTTGGAGCGGTACTCGAAGGCGACCCCGCGCAGGATCAGACAGACGAGGATGAGCAGGAACGGCAGGTAGAAGCCGGAGAAGAGCGTGGCGTACCAGTCGGGGAACGCCGCGAAGGTGGCTCCGGCGGCGCTCAGCAGCCAGACCTCGTTACCGTCCCAGACGGGCCCGATGGTGTTGATGAGGACCCGGCGCTCCTTGCGGTCGCGGGCCAGCAGCTTGGTCAGGACCCCGATGCCGAAGTCGAAGCCTTCGAGGAAGAAGTAGCCGGTCCAGAGAACGGCGATCAGCACGAACCAGACGTCGTGAAGGTGCATAGCTCCTCAACTCCTCAGTACGAGAAGGCCATCGGCCGGTCGGCGTCCGCATGGTCGCCGCCGATCTTGGTGGGCGGGTTGAGGTCGTCCTCGGTGAGCTCCGGCGGGCCGGCCTTCACGTACTTCAGGAGCAGCTTGACCTCGACGACCGCGAGGACCGCGTACAGCAGGGTGAAGACGATCATCGAAGCGATCACCTCGCCCTGGGAGACGCCGGGGGAAACGGCGTCGGCCGTGCGCAGCACTCCGTACACCACCCAGGGCTGGCGGCCCGTCTCGGTGAAGATCCAGCCCCAGGAGCTGGCGATCAGCGGGAAGAGCAGCGTCCAGAGGGCGGTGATCCAGTACCACCGGGCGAACTTGGGGCTGAGCGCCTTGTTACGGAAGAGGACGAGGTGCGGGACTTCGTCCTCGCCGGTCCGTAGGGCGGGCGGCAGCAGGAACTTCTTGCGAGTGAGCCAGAGTCCGAGCAGGCCGATGCCGAACGAGGCCATGCCGAAGCCGATCATCCAGCGGAAGGACCAGTAGGCGACGGGGATGTTGGGCCGGTAGTCGCCGGGGCCGTACTTCTCCTGTTCGGCCTTGTTCACGTCGTTGATGCCGGGGACGTGCGAGGTGAAGTCGTTGTTGGCGAGGAAGGAGAGGAGTCCGGGGATCTCGATGGCGACGTCGTTGTGGCCCTTGTCGACGTCCCCGTAGGCGAAGACGGAGAAAGGTGCGGGCCCCTCGCCGTCCCACAGGGCCTCGGCGGCGGCCATCTTCATCGGCTGCTGCTTGAACATGACCTTGCCGAGGGTGTCGCCGCTGACGGCGGTGAGCAGGCCCGCGACGACGACGGTGATCAGGCCGAGGCGCAGCGAGGTGCGCATCACGGGGATGTGCTTCTTGCGCAGAAGGTGGAAGGCCGCGATGCCGACCATGAAGGCGCCGCCGACGAGGAAGGCGGCGGTCAGGGTGTGGAAGAACTGGGTGAGCGCGGTGTCCTGGGTGAGAACCCGCCAGAAGTCGGTGAGCTCGGCCCGTCCCGCTTCCTTGTTGATCCGGTAGCCGACCGGGTGCTGCATCCAGGAATTGGCCGCCAGGATGAAGTACGCGGAGAGGATCGTGCCGATCGAGACCATCCAGATACAGGCCAGATGGATCTTCTTCGGCAGCTTGTCCCAGCCGAAGATCCACAGTCCGATGAAGGTGGACTCGAAGAAGAAGGCGATCAGCGCCTCGAAGGCGAGGGGGGCGCCGAAGACATCACCGACGAAGCGCGAGTAGTCGGACCAGTTCATGCCGAACTGGAACTCCTGCACGATGCCGGTGACCACACCCATCGCGATGTTGATCAGAAAAAGCTTGCCCCAGAACTTGGTGGCCCTGAGGTACTTCGGGTTCTCCGTGCGGACCCACGCGGTCTGCAACCCGGCGGTCAGCGCGGCGAGCGAGATCGTCAGGGGGACGAAGAGGAAGTGGTAGACGGTCGTGATGCCGAACTGCCAGCGCGCCAGGGTCTCCGGCGCCAGAGCGAGATCCACGTCTTCTCTCCTTACATCAAGCCTGTCCCTGCGACTGGGACGTAACGCCCGGTTTGACCGGGGCGTAACATCTGGAACCGGACTAGCTTGTGAACGCGTTCACATTCACAAGCATTATGTCGCACAAGACTTCCGGATCTTCGCGGGGGGGGTGCCTCATCGGAGCCATCCCCGGAACAGGGCCACGAAGCACGGCCCCGGCACCGGGTCGGGACATGCGTCAGGGGTGACCACACGGGGCCACCCCTGAAACGGACGTACGAATTGAACGAGAAAGCCCTGCGACTCCCTACAGCTCCTTGCGGAACGCCGCCGCGGCCTGGAGGAAGAGGTCATTGGCCTCGTGCTCGCCGATCGTGACCCGTACTCCCTCGCCCGCGAAGGGCCGTACGACCACACCCGCCGCCTCGCACGCCGCCGCGAAGTCCAGCGTGCGCTCCCCGAGCCGCAGCCAGACGAAGTTGGCCTGCGACACGGGCACGGTCCACCCCTGGTCGGCCAGGCCCCCGTACACCCGCTCGCGCTCGGCGACCAGCGAGCCGACGCGCCCCAGCAGCTCGTCCTCGGCGCGCAGCGAGGCGACCGCCGCCTCCTGTGCGATCTGGCTCACACCGAAGGGGACCGCCGTCTTGCGCAGCGCGGCGGCGACCGGCTCGTGCGCGACGGCGAACCCGATCCGCAGCCCGGCCAGCCCGTACGCCTTCGAGAAGGTGCGCAGCACGGCCACGTTCGGGCGGTCCCGATACAGCTCGACACCGTCCGGTACGGCCGCGTCCCGGATGAACTCGCGATACGCCTCGTCGAGCACCACCAGGACATCGCCCGGCACCCGGTCGAGGAATCGTTCCAGCTCGGCCCGGCGCACCACCGTGCCGGTCGGGTTGTTCGGGTTGCAGACGAAGATCAGCCGGGTCCGGTCGGTGATCGCCTCGGCCATCGCGTCCAGATCGTGCACCTCGCCCGCCGTCAGCGGCACCTGGACGGCTGTCGCCCCTGAGATCTGTGTGATGATCGGGTATGCCTCGAAGGAGCGCCAGGCGTAGATGACCTCGTCCCCAGGGCCCGCGGTGGCCTGAAGAAGCTGCTGGGCGACGCCCACGGAACCGGTCCCGGTCGCCAGGTGCGAGACGGGCACGCCGAACCGGTCGGCCAGCTCGTTCATCAGCCCGGTGCAGGCCATGTCGGGGTAGCGGTTGAAGACCCCGGCCGCCGAGATCGCCTGCTCCATCACCCCGGGCAGCGGGGGGTAGGGGTTCTCGTTGGAGGACAGCTTGTACGCGACGGGCCCGCCCGACGCGGCCGGCCTGCCCGGCTTGTACGTCGGAATGCCGTCCAGCTCGGCACGCAGCTTGGGGCTCGTCTCGCTCACCGCGGGTCCTCCTCGGCCGTTCGTCGGTCGGTCGCCCGGTCCGGCACCGTCCATGCCGTCCCCGCGCCGTCAATCCCGCTCACCCTACGAGGACGGACGGTCGGCGCGTACTCCGGGCGTCGCGAAAAAATAGGGGGGAGCACTTCCGTTCCTGGCGTGCGCCGGTGGCTCGCGCCGTGGCGCGCATCCCTCGTAGAGGTGAGTTGAGACCTCTTCGAAACATGGACCTCTCAACAGGTCCAGACCGCTCCTTGCACAGGAGACCATGGCAGAAACGATTAACTCCCTCTCCTTCCAAGGAGTTTGACCCCGATCCAGCTTGCAGAAACGTGCCTGCTGCCGGGTGCATATGCGACCGGCCACACCGCCCGCCCGAGCCCTACTATCGGCTCGCCATGACAGCAGCAGGGAAACACCAGGTGAGCCGGACGGACACAACCCGCCGGGGAAGCCGGCAGAGTCGGGCGGGCATCCGGGACGTCGCCGCCGCAGCCGGTGTCTCCATCACGACTGTCTCGGACGCGCTCAACGGCAAGGGCCGGTTACCCGACGCCACCCGAAGCCATGTCCGAGAAGTAGCGGAGCGCCTCGGCTACCGGCCGTCCGCCGCCGCCCGAACCCTCCGTACCGGCAAGTCAGGGCTCATCGGCCTGACCGTGACCACGTACGGGGATGAACCTTTCACCTTCACCGAGTTCGCCTACTTCGCCGAGATGGCCAGGGCCGCCACCTCCGCCGCGCTCGCCCGCGGCTACGCCCTCGTCATCCTCCCCGCCACCTCCCGCCACGACGTCTGGGCGAACGTCGCCCTCGACGGCACCGTGGTCATCGACCCCTCCGACCAGGATCCCGTCGTCGCCGAACTCGTCCGCCAGGGCCTTCCCGTCGTCTCCGACGGCCGGCCCGCGGGCACCCTCCCCGTCACCGCCTGGGTCGACAACGACCACGAGGCGGCCGTCCTCGACCTGCTCGACCATCTCGCCGACGCCGGGGCCCGCCGTATCGGGCTGCTCACCGGCACCACCACGGACACGTACACCCGGCTCTCCACCACGGCGTACCTGCGCTGGTGCGAGCGCGTCGGCCAGGATCCGGTCTACGAGTCCTACCCCGCCCACGACCCGTGCGCCGGGGCCGTCGCCGCCGACCGGCTGCTGGCCCGCCCGGACCGCCCCGACGCCGTCTACGGCCTCTTCGACCCCAACGGCACCGATCTGCTCGCCGCCGCCCGTCGGTACGGGCTGCGGGTCCCGGAGGACCTGCTGATCGTCTGCTGCAGCGAGTCCACGGTGTACGCCTCCACCGAACCTCCCGTCACCACGCTCTCGCTGAAGCCGCGCCGTATCGGCACCGCCGTCATCCAGCTCCTCATCGACGCCATCGAGGGGATCGAGACGGATGGGCCGGTCGAGCAGGTGATACCGACCGAGCTGATCATCCGGACCTCCTCGCAGCGCCGCCCGCCGCGCACCACGGTCAGCGCGCCCCGCTCCCCGGCGGGCGACTGAACGGCGCCGTACGCGACGCGGATCCGGGGCCGTACACGACGGCGGGTTCCGTACGGGACGCTCCACCGGTTCCGTACGGGGCGCTCCACCAGTTCCCCGTACGGGGCCCGGTTCCGCACAGAACCGGCCGGTCGGCCGGAACGCCTCCGTACCAGCGCCGTGCGGAACCGGTACGGAGGCGGTACGAAAGCGGGACGCGCCCGCCGACGGCCCCGAGTTCGCGGCCGTCCGACGCCACGTGACCCGCGGATCCCCGCGACCGGCCGAACGGCCGGACCTTCCGCATTTCGGGCGATCAGCGAGAAAACAGCCGCCGAACCGGCGGTACGATCGGATTCACCACCCCTGGTGCGTCACAGAGGCCCGAGGTCATTCCTATGATGGGCGCACGACACCACGGACCTTCCCTTTTCCACCGACGGGCTCGACCCGTCCGGCGGCGCGGCGGGGCCGAGAGGTGTACGGCGGCACGATGGTGGTGGAGGGGTCGATGACACAGGGGGCCGGTCAGGGACCCGCGGTGCGGACGGCGACGTTGCGCGACTTCCGCGTACCGCCGTACGCGCAGGTTCCCGTGCAGTCCGGAGAGCCGGGACAGCCCGCACCGGCCGGCCCCGCGCCGGGCAGCCCCTCGGGGCCCCCCGGTGGCGCACCGGAGCAGCCCGGCACCGTCCGGGACCGGCCGAGCGCCGTACGGGACCAGTCGGGCACCGTCCCCGCGCAGGGGACCGCAAGCCCTGACGCCTTCGCCGCGACCGCGGCGCAGACCGCGGAACACCCGCCCGGTGCCCCCGGGCGCCCCGCGGCCGACGCCTCTGTGCACCCCGGCGACGCGGTACCCGCCGACGACATGCCGGAGGGGTACACCCCCACCGAGCGCGACCTCCCGGTGATCACCAGGGTCAACCGGGGCGACACCGCGCAGGTCGGCGTCGCCCCCGCCGAGGACACCGAATCCGACGGGCCGGGCCCGCTCTACGTCGTCGGTGACGTGCACGGCTACCTCGACGAACTCGTCGCCGCACTCGCCGAACAGGGCCTCATCGACACCGAGGGCCGGTGGGCGGCCGACAACGCCCGCCTCTGGTTCCTCGGCGACTTCACCGACCGGGGCCCCGACGGCATCGGCGTCATCGACCTCGTCATGCGGCTCTCCGCGGAGGCCGCGGCGGCCGGCGGTTACTGCAAGGCCCTGATGGGCAATCACGAACTGCTCCTCATCGGCGCCAGGCGCTTCGGCGACACGCCCGTCAACTCCGGTGCGGGCACCGCCACCTTCCAGGCCGCCTGGATCCTCAACGGCGGCCAGCGCACCGACATGGAGCGCCTCCAGGACGTCCACCTCCAGTGGATGTCCCGGCTCGACGCGGTCGTCGAGGAGGACGGGCATCTGCTGATGCACTCCGACACCACGGCCTATCTCGACTACGGCTCCTCCATCGACGACGTCAACGACACCGTCCACCAGATCCTCACGCGCAATGACGCCGACGAATGCTGGGACCTCTTCCGCAAACTCACCAAACGCTTCGCGTTCCGTGACGAAGGCGGCCCCGAGGCGGTCCAGGAACTCCTCTCCCAGTACGGCGGAGGACGTGTCGTCCACGGACACAGCCCGATTCCCTATCTGCTCGGCGAAGTCGGCACAGAAGACGCGTCGGACGACGAAGACGACACCGGACCGGTGGTGGAAGGGCCACACGTATATGCCGACGGTCTGGCGATCGCCATGGACGGCGGAGTGACGATGGCAGGAAAACTGCTGGTCGTACAGCTTCCATTGGCCAACTCTTCAATGTAGGACAGGTGTTTTCCGGAAACCCCCTGTCACGCCACGCCAAAACCGCTCTACCATCGGCTTATCCGTAGCAGGCTCTCCTCCGTTTCCGCCGACTGCGGCTCGTTCCACACGGGCGCTACGGCCCCACGGAGTATCGGGGGATGCACATGAAAAGCGCTCCGCACCTGCTGAGCGAGGATCGCGCGGATTTCGAGCGGATCCTTGGCGATGTGCTGCGCAATGCGCACGAACGTCCGGACCTCGCCACGGTCGGGCAGCGGCTCAACGCTGAGCAGTTGCGCACCATGGCGCTGAACGCGACGGAACGGATCACCACGCCGGCGGCGGCCGAGTACGAGCACTACGCCAAGATCCGCGGGGAGTTCCGCTCGCCGAGCACCGCCGCGTCGGTACGCGACTCGGTGCTCGACCCGGCGGAGGACGACACGACGGACTCCGGCGCCGGGATCACGGCGGTCATCACGGTCCTGGTCCCGGTCCTCGGCGGCACCGCGGCGGTGATCTTCCTGCTGGTGGGCTTCCTCCTCAAGGCGCTCGACCCGGCACCCGCTTTCGCGGACAGCATGCTCGCCGTGGGCTGGTTCTTCGCGGCCGTCACCGCGCTGGGGATCGTGGCCGCCGCGGTAGGTCTGGTGGTCACCGCGCTGCGCAACAGCTCGACGCAGCTCCCCGCCGACGAGACGGCCGGCCGAGAGCTGCCCGACGAGGTCGCCCGCGCGCGCGAGGCCTGGCGCCACGCCCTGCTGGAGCGCGGCATCCTGCCCTTCCTGCGGGCGGCCCTGGCCGACCCGAGCGCGGACCCGGCGGCGCCGAGCCCGCCCCGTTCGGTCAAGCAGCTCCCCAAGATCGGCTACAGCAGGCCGGACTTCAGCAGCCCCCACGAAGGCTCCACCGCCGGGCAGCGGCCGAACTTCAGCAGCCCGGACTTCAGCGGCCCCGACTTCACCAGCCCCGACTTCGGCGGCCCGGAGCACCGGCCGGAATGACCCGGCCGGGCGCCCCGGGCCTGCCGGCGCCCGCCGTCGGGCCGCCCCCGGGACCGTGGGGGCCTCGGGTGGGTCCGTAACAGGCGAGCGGCCCCGGCGCCGTAACGGTCAGTCGACCAGCGGCAGATAGACCCGGTTGCCGGCCGCGGCGAACTCCTTGGACTTCTCCGCCATGCCCGCCTCGATCTCGTCGGCCGGCACCCCGTCCGAGCCATCCGCAACGGCCTCGCCCGCACCGTCCGAGCCAGCGCCGGCCTCGCCCGCGCCGCCCGTCATCTCGCCGCCGTGCCTGCGCCGGATGTCCTGCGAGATCTTCATCGAGCAGAATTTGGGGCCGCACATCGAGCAGAAGTGCGCCGTCTTCGCGGGTTCCGCCGGCAGCGTCTCGTCGTGGAACTCCCGTGCCGTGTCCGGATCGAGCGCCAGATTGAACTGGTCCTCCCACCGGAACTCGAACCGGGCGTCCGACAGCGCGTCGTCCCACTCCTGCGCCCCCGGGTGCCCCTTGGCGAGATCCGCCGCATGAGCCGCGATCTTGTACGTGATCACGCCCGTCTTCACGTCGTCGCGGTCCGGGAGGCCGAGGTGTTCCTTGGGGGTGACGTAGCAGAGCATCGCCGTACCCCACCACGCGATCATCGCCGCGCCGATCCCGGAGGTGATGTGGTCGTACGCCGGGGCCACATCGGTGGTCAGCGGGCCGAGCGTGTAGAACGGCGCCTCCTCGCAGATCTCCTGCTGGAGGTCGATGTTCTCCTTGATCTTGTGCATCGGGACATGGCCCGGGCCCTCGATCATCGTCTGTACGTGGTGGCTCTTGGCGATCGTGTTCAGCTCGCCCAGCGTGCGCAACTCGGCGAACTGCGCCTCGTCGTTGGCGTCCGCGATGGAGCCCGGCCGCAGGCCGTCGCCGAGGGAGTACGTCACGTCGTACGCGGCGAGGATCTCGCACAGCTCGTCGAAGTTCTCGTACAGGAACGACTCCTTGTGGTGCGCGAGGCACCAGGCGGCCATGATCGAGCCGCCGCGCGAGACGATGCCGGTCTTGCGACGGGCGGTGAGCGGTACATAGCGCAGCAGGACACCGGCGTGGACCGTCATGTAGTCGACGCCCTGCTCGGCCTGTTCGATCACCGTGTCCTTGTAGATCTCCCAGGTCAGCTCCTCGGCCTTGCCGTCGACCTTTTCGAGCGCCTGGTAGAGCGGCACGGTGCCGATGGGCACGGGGGAGTTGCGCAGCACCCACTCGCGGGTGGTGTGGATGTTGCGGCCGGTGGAGAGATCCATGACGGTGTCCGCGCCCCAGCGGGTCGCCCATGTCATCTTCTCCACCTCCTCCTCGATGGAGGAGGTGACCGCGGAGTTGCCGATGTTGGCGTTGACCTTCACCAGGAACCGCTTGCCGATGATCATCGGCTCGATCTCCGGGTGATTGACATTGGCCGGCAGCACGGCGCGGCCGGCGGCGATCTCCTCGCGGACGACCTCGGGGGAGACGTTCTCGCGGATCGCGACGTACTCCATCTCCGGGGAGATCTCCCCCCGGCGGGCGTACGCGAGCTGGGTGACCGCCCGGCCCTCGCGGCCCCGGCGCGGCTGGCGTGGCCGCCCCGGGAAGACCGCGTCGAGACCCCGCAGATCGGCCGCCCCGCTCCGGAGCAGCCCCCCGCGCGGGGAGGTGTGCTTGAGCCCGTCGTCCTCGGGGCGTGGCGGACGACCCGCGTACTCCTCGGTGTCGCCGCGGCCGATGATCCAGTTCTCCCGCAGCGGCGCGAGGCCGCGGCGCACGTCGGTGTCGACGGTGGGGTCGGTGTACGGCCCCGAGGTGTCGTACAGCGTGACGTCCTCGCCGTTGGTGAGGTGGACCTGGCGGACCGGCACCCGGAGATCGGGGCGGGAGCCCTCGATGTATCCCTTGTGCCAGCCGATGGACCGCCCGTCCGCGGTCCCGCCCGAAGGGGCCGGGTCCGCGCTGGTGTCCTCCGAGCCGGAGGCAGGCGTGTGTGCGTCCTGAATGGTCATGAGACCTACTCCCTACGCCGGCATTACCCGGTAACAGGTTCAGCGGTCGGCGCAGCGCAGGTGTCCGGGGAATCGTCCCCGGGACTACACGTCAGCGCCCTCTCAGCCCGGTGCTCCGAGCTCCCGCGTGTGCAAAGGTGGCTCCACGCTAGCGTCATATCGGGCACGCTGAACAGAGGGCCCCCCGCTTCCTCCGGCTTCTTGGGATGATCGGTCGGTGACCCCACCCACACAGACTCACGAGCCGCACGGCCACTCGCACAGTCATGGCCCCGCCATGCCGGTCTCCCGGCACCTCCGCAAGGTGATCGCGGCGGTGCTGATTCCGTTCGCGGCCGCTGTGGTGGTCGGGCTTGCCGTGCTCTGGCCGGGCGGTGCGCCCGCGCACGAGCGGACCGGTGTGGGCTTCGACCGGCAGACCTTCGAGGGCCAGGTCGTCCAGATCGAGCGGGTCGCCTGCAAGGACGTGAACGCCTCCCAGGTGCCGTCGACAGGTGACACCTCGACGCCCCAGGGCCGCGAGGCGGTGCGGGAGGAGACCGGCGAGTGCAAGAAGGCGACGGTTGAGCTGAAGAACGGCAAGGAGAAGGGTCACACTTTCGTCGAGATCGTCCAGCCGGACGCGCCGCGGCAGTTTCACGTGAAACAGGGCGTTGTGGTCGCCTATGCGCCGGACGCGCCCCGGGATCTTCAGTACTCGGTGTCCGATGTGGACCGCCAGTTCCCGTTGACGCTGCTGGCCGGGATTTTCGCGCTCGCGGTGATCGTGGTGGGACGGATGCGGGGGGTCATGGCGCTGGTCGCGCTCGTCGTCTCGTTCGCGATCCTGACGCTGTTCATCCTGCCGGCGATCCTCCAGGGCTCGAATCCGCTGGTGGTAGCGGTGGTGGGGGCGAGCGCGATCATGCTGGTCGCGCTGTATCTGTGCCACGGCCTGACGGCCCGTACCTCGGTGGCGGTGCTCGGCACCCTGATCTCGCTGCTGCTGATCGGCTTGCTGGGGTCGCTCTTCATCGGCTGGGCGAGCCTGACCGGGAACACCGATGACAACACGGGGCTGATCCATGGCCTCTACCCGGAGATCGACATGAGCGGCCTCCTGCTGGCCGGGGTGATCATCGGCTCGCTCGGTGTGCTCGACGATGTGACGGTGACGCAGACCTCGGCGGTGTGGGAGCTGCGCCAGGCGGATCCGACGATGGGCCCGCGGGCGCTGTACCGGGCGGGCATCCGGATCGGCCGGGACCACATCGCGTCCGTGGTCAATACGCTCGTGCTGGCGTACGCGGGTGCCGCGCTGCCGCTTCTGCTGCTCTTCTCGATCGCGCAGTCGAGCGTGGGGTCGGTCGCCAACAGTGAGCTGGTGGCGGAGGAGATCGTACGGACGCTGGTCGGGTCGATCGGTCTGGTCGCGTCGGTGCCGGTGACGACGGCACTGGCGGCGCTGGTGGTCTCCGCAGACCGGTCCGCGCCGGAGAATCCCGCGGCCCCGACCTCGCCGCCCGCCCCGCCCGGACCGGGGGCGGGGCCCGGGACGGGGCCGGGCTGGGAGCCTCAGGAGTCCCCTGGGCTGCTGGTGACGACCCCGCCGGTGCGCGGACCGGGCGGCCGGGGCCGCCGCCGCAAGAAGTAGCCCGCGCGGGACGGGGAGGATCCGGGACCGCCCGGCACACCAGAATCACCCGGACGGCCCCCTCGACGGGCCGTCAGCCGGCGTTCTCCTCGGCGAGGATGCGGCCCAGCTCCTCCTCAAGACTGCCTTCGAAGTCACTGAGCGTGCACTCCTGGCCGAGCGGAACCAACCGGTCCGTACGGTCCAGGAAGGCCACCAGCGGCGCGGCGCTGACGCGGAAGAGCGCATGGTCGTCGCCGACCTGGAGCCGCATATGGACGTCCGAGAGGTCCTCGGGCGTCGTCGGGGAGATGTGCACATCACCGTCCCCGCTGGGTGTGTTGATGCCGTCGAGCAGCAGTTCGCGACCGAAAGTCCAGGTCACAGGCGCATCGCCGGGCAAATGGAATGTCATCCGTACCGCGTAGGGATCCGCCACCTTGTAGTGGAGTTCGACCGGGATACGGAACGACAGCTCCTCGGAGACGAGGAAGCTCATCAGGACCTCGGCCTGGACCGACTCGCGCATCGTTGTACTCCGGAGTAGATGGAACAGTGGCTGGTAATGATCCCCGTTGACCCTCTTGACGCAATCGTCCTGTAAGCGCTAGCAGATCACAAGGAGTAATTTTTCAGATACTGATAGAGAGGATTTGCGAGGTCAGTAGCGATCCAATCTCTCTGCGTAACCGTTCGACCGTCGGAAGCAGTCGTTTCTGTTGACAGAGCGGTATAGAAATGGCCACGGCGGCCGCCGTGGAGCCGACCGTGATCGGTACGGCGGCGCAGACCGTGCCGAGCCGGTACTCCTGGCGGGAGAGGACCGGTTCCATCCGCCCCAGCGCGTCGAGGCGCTCCAGCAGGGTGCTCCGGTCCGGCACCGAGTGCGGCGTGAGCGGACGGACGGGATAGCGGTCCAGATGATCGCGGCGGGACGCCTCGTCGAGCTGGCTCAGCAGGCACTGGCCGATCGCGTGGGCATGGGCCGTCGCGCGGAAGTCGGCCCTCATGTCGACCGCCGGGCACCCGGGGCTCTCGGCAACGGAGACCAGGTCCAGCTCGCCCTCGTGATAGACCGCGAAGTACACGGGGACGCCCAGCGCGTCGCGCAGTCGAGCGAGGATGTCGGTGAGGCCGGCGCGGCGGCCGCGGACGGCTCCGACGTGCACCAGCCGCTGGGCGGCGTCCCCGAGAACGAAGACGCCCCTCTCCCGGCGGAGATAGCCCTCGTAGGTGAGGGTGCGCAGCAGGTGGTAGGCCGTGGGGAGAGGGAGCCCCGTCTCGCGTGCGAGCTGCTTGGCGGTGGCTCCGTCGGGATGCGACCCCACCGACTCCAGCAACCGCAGCGCCCGCCGCACCGATCCGATCAGCGTGGGAGCCGCGGCGGATGTAGCTGTGACCAAAGATCACCCCCAGGCGTGCGGACGGGCCCAAGCCCGCCGGGTGCGGCAGAGGTGAGTCACTCTAGAGGCAGGTCACAGCGAGGGTTGGTTTCCTCTTCACCTTTCCCTCTGGCGGGCTAACAGCCCTATGGACTGACAGCCCTACCAGTCACCCCGCGAGGACGACGAGGACGCCGTGAACTTCCGGACGACGTAGATCAGTCCGCCGACCAGCGCGACGAATATCAGCACCTTGAACAGCACACCGATCACGAAGGCGAGCACGCTGATGATCAGTCCGCCGAAGACCACGATGGCGATCGCGGGAACCGCGATCCACTTCACCCACCACGGCAACCCCGTGAAAATCTCCTGAACCGCCATCGTCCTTACCTCGCTTCACCGAGTTCCTGATGTGACCGCTGTACGCCTTCGATGCTAGAGCCGCGCCGACCTCCGTGGTGGCCCCGCAGCCCCCGCTCTCCCCTGATCCGACCCTGAGACGCGCCTGAGGGTCAGCCCTCGGGCGGCGAGAACACGACCATCACCCGCAGATCCTCCGTGATGTGGTGGAACTTGTGCGCGGCCCCGGCCGGTACGTAGACCACACTGCCGCGACCGACCTGCGTCGTCTCCGTCCCGACCGTGATCGACGCCCGGCCGCTCACGACGAAGTACACCTCGTCCTGCCGGTGCGGCTGCTGCGGGTCGCTCGCGCCGGCGTCCAGCGCGTAAAGCCCCACAGACATGGCGCGTTCCCGTACAAACTGCAGATACGCGCCGTCGTTGGCGGCACGCTCCGCCTCCAGCTCATCCAGTCGAAATGCCTTCATGCCACGATCAGACCATGAAGAATTTCCTAGTCAAGACGATCGCCAACGCAGCCGCCCTGGCGGTGGCGATCTGGCTGATCCAGAACATCACCTTGACCGGCGAGAACACCGGCAAGAAGGCGCTCACGCTGGTCCTGGTGGCGCTGCTCTTCGGGCTGGTCAACTTCCTCGTCAAGCCGTTGCTGAAGCTGCTGACCCTGCCGTTGTTCATCCTCACCCTCGGGCTGTTCACCCTGGTGGTCAACGCCCTGATGCTGCTGCTGACCTCCTGGCTCGCGGACAAACTGAGCCTGAGCTTCCACGTCGAGGGCTTCTGGACGGCCGTGCTCGGCGGTCTGGTCATCTCCGTGGTGTCATGGGCACTGAACGTCGCGCTCCCCGACGACAACGACTGAGGCCGGCGATGAACCACTCCCCGGACATCGGTGACGGCACCCGCGCCGTACGGGCCGGGCTGCCCGAACCGGTGAAGCACGAACCGACCCTCCCCGGGCCGGTCTTCGCCGCCCACTTCCACCTGCCGGGCGACCCGACCGGACCGTACACCTACGGCCGTGACGAGAACCCGACCTGGACCCGCCTCGAACAGGCCATCAGCGAGCTGGAAGCACCTGGCAGGACCGTCGAGACCGTCGCCTTCGCCTCCGGGATGGCCGCGATCTCCGCGGTGGCCTTCTCCCAGCTCCGGGCAGGCGACGCGGTGGTCCTGCCCGACGACGGCTACCAGGCACTCCCCCTGCTGCGCGAACGGCTGGAGGCGTACGGCGTGGAGGTGCGGACCGCGCCCACCGGCGGGGACGCCCAGCTCCGCGTCCTGGCCGGGGCGCGCCTCCTGTGGATCGAGACGCCGTCCAACCCCGGACTCGACGTCTGCGACATCCGCCGACTCGTGCGCGAGGCGCACGCCGGCGGCACCCTTGTCGCCGTCGACAACACCCTCGCCACCCCGCTCGGCCAGCGCCCGATCGAACTCGGCGCGGACTTCTCGGTGGCCAGCGACACCAAGGGCATGACCGGCCACGGCGACCTGCTCCTCGGCCATGTGACCAGCAGCGACCCGGAACTCGCGGCCGGGGTACGGCGCTGGCGCAAGGTCGTCGGAGCGATCCCGGGGCCGATGGAGGCATGGCTCGCGCACCGCTCGCTGGCCACCCTCCACCTCCGTATCGAGCGCCAGTGCGCCAACGCGCTGGTCCTCGCCCGCGCGCTCGCGGAACGCGACGACGTGAGCGGGTTGCGCCACCCCGGGCTGCCCGACGACCCCTCGCACGCCGTCGCCGCACGCCAGATGCGCCGCTTCGGCTCCGTGGTCTCCTTCGTCCTGCCCGACCGTGACAAGGCGGAACGTTTCCTCAGCGAGCTGCGATTCGTGGAGGACGCGACGAGCTTCGGCAGCGTACGGTCCACCGCCGAGCGGCGCGGACGCTGGGGCGGCGACGCCGTACCGGAAGGCTTCATCCGCTTCTCCGTAGGCGCCGAGGACCCCGAGGACCTGCTCACGGACGTCCTGCACGCCCTCGACACGGTGCGCTGACCACCCACCGGCGGCGGCCCTCAACGGCCGGCACACCGACCGGCGCCGTATACGGAAGGGACGGTCCGAGCCTCCCCCCTCGTGGCTCGGACCGTCCTAGGTTCCACGCGCGGAGAACCATTCAACCAAGGCTAGTTGACTCTGCGTCAGTGTCCAATCACAGTAGCGACAGCGGCCTATCGACTTATTTATAGTTGGCATCACGGGGTGCCGCGGGGCGAGACCCCGTCCGGACAGGGCGCGGGCGCGGTTCAAGACGGGAGAGCGGGACATGGACCTGGCTCTGCTGCGCACGTTCGTCACCGTGCACCGCGCCGGATCCTTCACCCGCGCCGCAGCCCTCCTCGGCCTCTCCCAGCCCGCCGTGACCGGCCAGATCAGAACCCTGGAACGGCAGCTCGGACGCCCCCTCTTCCTCCGCCAGGCCCGCGGCGTCACCCCCACCACCATCGGCGACGAACTCGCGCACCGCGCCGCACCCCACCTCGACGCGCTGGTGGAGATCGCCGAGACCGGACTCGACGAGGAATCCGGCGTACGCACCCTCCATCTCGCCGGACCCCCCGAATTCACCTCCCTGCGCGCCCTGCCCGCGCTCACCCCGCTCACCGCCCAAGGCCTCGCACTACGCACCTCGTTCTTCGGAAACTCCGAGGAAACCTTGGAGGGACTGGCCGCCGGACATCATGATCTGGCCATCACCACCGCCCAGCCACGCGGCGGACTGCTCACCGCGACTCCGCTCTGCGACGAGGAACATGTCCTGATCGCGGCCCCCCGCTGGGCGTCCCGCCTCGGCCACGAGGTGCTGCGCGAAGGGGTCGTGGTGCTCGAACAGCTCCCGGTGGTCGAGGTGCACGAATCCCTGCCGTTCGTCTCCCGCTACTGGGCCACCGTGTTCGAGACCCGGCCCGCGGCGGCGGGCACCGTGATCGCCCCCGACCTGCGGGCCGTCCTGGAGTGCGCGGCGGCGGGCGCCGGACTCGCCGTCCTGCCCCGCTACCTCTGCGAGGCGGCCCTGGAGCGCGGCGAGGTCATCGCCCTGCTCGACCCTCCCGTACCCCCGCTGCGCACCTACTTCCTGGCCGTACGCACCGGCACGCTCGCCCTCCCGCCGGTCGCACGGGCACACGAGTGGCTGCTGCGGGCCGCCGTGGAGTGGTGACCGGAGAAGACCGACCGGGGACAGACGCGACCGGGAGCCGATGGGCCGCCAGGAGTTTCAGAAGGGGCAGGACGGGCGAACCTCTTCCCATGACCGAACGGCCCGTGGTCAAGCGCACCGCCCGCGCCATCCTGCTGGACGGCGACGACCTGATCCTGATCAAACGGACCAAGCCAGGCGTGGACCCGTACTGGCTCACACCCGGTGGCGGGGTCGAGAGAACGGACGCCACCGTCGTCGACGCCCTCCACCGCGAAGTGGACGAGGAACTCGGCGCCAAGATCATCGACGTGGTGCCGTGCTTCGTCGACACCGTGGAGCACATCGCCGACGGCGGCGTCACCGGCGTGAAGGTGCAGCACTTCTTCGTCTGCCGACTCGACTCGATGGACACCTCCCTGCGCCACGGCCCCGAGATCGACGAACCGTCCGGGGAGTACGAGATCGTCCGGGTGCCGTTCAGCCGGGTCGGCATCGCCGCCGTCCATCTCGTACCCCTGTCCCTGCGCCACTACCTGGACGGCAACATCGAGGGCGTACGCGCGATGCACGCCCCCGACCTGGGATGACGCCGGGGTGCCGGCCAACACTCCCCGGCCGGCACCCCGGCAGACGCCACACGGCGGCCGCGACCGCCGACGCTACGTGGCGGCCGCGACCAGCGCGTCCAGGGAGTCGTGGCGGATCCGCTCCGAGGGGATCCCAGAGCCCCGCAGCGCGTCCAGGCTGCTGCGGATCATCCCGGGCGGCCCCGACAGATACGCGTCGAACTCATGCCACGGACCGTGGTCGCGCACTGCCTCGGGGAGCTGCCCCGCCAGCCCCGCCGTAGGGCCTTCCGCGACCACCGGACGCACCGACAGCCACGGATGGGCGCTCTCCAGCTCCAGCATCGTCTCCATGTCGTACAGATCGTGGTCGCTGCGCGCGCCGTAGAACACCTCCACCGGACGCCGGTGACCGTGCTCGGCGACATCCTCGATGAGCGCCTTGATCGGCGCGATACCGGTGCCCCCGCCCAGACAGAGCAGACCGTTGTCCGTGCTGTGGTCGACGGTCATCGAACCGGCCGGGGGCCCCAGGCGCAGGACATCACCGGGGCGGGCGTGGTGGACCAGCGCGTTGGACACCCAGCCGGCCGGCACCGCCTTGACGTGGAACGACAGCAGACCGTCCGGCCGAGGCGCCGACGCGAAGGAGTAATGCCGCCAGACCCGCGGCCACCACGGCGTCTCCAGACTCGTGTACTGACCCGCGAGGAAGGGGTACGGCTGGTCGGGACGGACCGTGACCACCGCGATGTCCGAGGTCCGCGACTCGTGCGAGACCACCTCGGCCTGCCACCACGCCGGAGCGTGCTGCTCGTTCTCGGCCGCCGCGTCGATCATGATCTGGGAGATGGTCGTGTACGTCCGTACCCAGGCACCCTCGGTGTCCTCGTCCCAACTGGCCGAGGCATAACGCGCCAGCGCACCCATGAGCGCCTCACCGACAGCGGGGTAGTGCACGGACTGGGTGCCGTACTTGCGGTGCCCCCGACCGAGCTGCCGCAGATAGTCCGTGAGAACGGCCGGCGAGTCCATGTGCTCGGCGGCCGTCAGCAGCGCCTTGAGCAGCCGGTCGCGCTGCGCGTCCATCGCCACGGGAAACAGCCCGCGCAGCTCGGGATGGCGCACGAAGAGCAGCGAGTAGAAGTACGAGGTGAGCTGTTTCGACACCGGGCCGATCTCGGCCAGCGTGCGGCGGACGAGGATCGCGTCCGGCGAGGCGTTCGGATCGGGCGCGGCGGGAGCGGGCGGCACGACGGACGGCTGCCCCGCCGGGGCCGCCTGGGCGACGACCGGCGCCTCGGGCGGCAGCGCCGCCGACACCGGCGCCTGCGGCGGCAGTGCGCCCCCCGAGCGCTGCTCACCACCGGGCCACTCGGCGGCCTGCTCAGCGACGGCAGGCGACCCACCGGCGCCCTCCGCGCCCGGAGCCCGCTCGTACTCCGGCTGAACGGGGTGGTGCCGTACGGCGTCCACCGAGTCCGGCGGTACGGGACCGGGGCGCGCGGCGGCCGACCGTACGGCTGCCTCCGCGGCGACTGCGGAATCGGGCCCGACGGGCCCGCTGCCCGCCGTCTCCGGCCCCTCGGACACCTGCGGATGCGCCGCGGGCCCCTCTGCTGCGCGCGCCCCCTTGGCGCGCGGCCGGAACGCGTCGGGAACACCGTCGTCCACGGGCGACGGCGCTACAGGAACAGGGTGCTCCGCACCCGGCCCCTGCCCCGGGGCCGTGGGGCCCTCACGGCGCGGCGGTGCGGAGCGGGTCCCACCGGGTCCCACCGGGCGTATCGAGGCAAAGGTGCGGCCCTGGACCGGTATTCGGTCCCGGCCCGCTTCCCCGGCATCACCCGAAGCCTCCGGGTCCGGCCGGCCCTCACCGCTCGGTGCCCGGCGCGGGGCGAACCAGCCGCCGCCCGCGGGCTCTCCGGGGCCACCGCCGTCCCCGGAAGTGCCGTTATCAGCCGACGTGGTGGTCGGAGCGTCCATGATGTGCCTCGCCTCGAACATCTTTCGGTCGGGCTGCGCACTTCCGCTGATCCGGAATACGCAAGCGATTCCCCGTTCTGACTCGAACTGCCACAGCCCGCCTCAACCCCCGCCACAACCCCCACGGGGACACGAGGCGCAGGAATGCGACATAGCGCGCAACGCCCGTCGTCGCAGCATGGCAGGCCATGCCACCGCGGCGGACAAAGAGCGCGAAGACCGGGCATCCGTACTGGATTTACCGTTAGGGTGCATCGCTCCCGCACTCAATCGCCCGGATCCCTGCCGCGTTTCCACGGCGCCTCCGGGTCAGAGTATTACTGCTGGAGGCGCACCAGTTCATAGACCTCACGCAGATCGCCTCCCGAGTACGTGTGCGTGGCGAGCCCCGCCAGGTGATGATCGGCATTCACGGCCACCGCACAGGGCACCACCGCGAAGATCTCCGCATCGGACATCGAATCACCATAGGCAACACAGCGGTCCAGCCCCACCCCGAACTCCGCACACAGCCGGTTCGCGATCTTCACCTTCGCAGCCGGATTGAGAATGCCGGCCCGGTCCACCGGCTCAGCGAAAGGCGGAGCCGGCCACCGCGAACCATGAGCGGCGTGCACACCCCACTCCAGCAGCCGCGAAACAAAGAAATCAGGCGAGAGGGAGATAACAGCACAGTAATCACCTCTCTTCCGGATCTCCGCCCAGACCTCACGGATTCCCGACAGCCACGGAGCACTCTCGAAAGCCGCCGTCACCTGCTCCACCGTCAGCTCGGCCCACAACTCCCTTGCCCGCACCGCGAACTCGTCCGGCGCCAGCCCCCGCGAGATGTACCTCCGCTCCAGCTCCGCGATCTCACGGTCCAGCCCCAACTGCCGGGAGATCTCCACCGCGGCGGCCGAACCACGGATGAGCGTGCCGTCGAGGTCGAAGAGATGAAGCCTGTGTCCGCTCACCGTGCTCGCCATACTCGCCATGTTCACCGAGGTTAGTACGCCCCGTCACTCCCGGGGCAGACGCCCACCGGCCGCCCGGCGGCACCATGTTTCACGTGAAACAACTCCAGCGGCCCACACGTCGGCCCTCCTCGTCCTCCACACCACCGGCTCCGCGAGTTGGCTGAGACTCGCCCACGCCACGCTCGCCCTCGGCCCCCTGAAATCCGGCACGCCACCACCAGACCCGGATCAAGCCCCGGCCGGCCCTCGCCTCGCCTCGCCTCGCCTAAAGCGCTGGACGGACGAGCACCGAGTCGGACAGCCTGCCTCTCATGCCGACACCGCTCTCCGCACTGCCCATCCGACGCCTGACCATGAGAGACCTCACCGACTGCGCGGACCTCGCCGAAGACCGTGACTGGGCACGCGAAGAACACCGATGGAGCCTGCTCCTGTCGGCCGGCACCGGACACGGCATCGACGACCCGGACGGCAAAGGCCTGGCCGCCACCTGCGTCGTCACCTCCTACGGCAGAGCTCCCCACGGCGGAGAACTCTCCGCCGTCGGCATGCTCCTCATCGCCGGACGACACGCCCGCCAGGGCCTCGGACGACGCCTGATGACCCACGTCCTGCACGAGGCAGGCACCACCCCGCTCGTCCTCCACGCCACACCCCAGGGCAGGCCGCTTTACGAACGGCTCGGCTTCACCGGCACCGGCACCACCGAGACCGTCCTCGGCGCCCTACGGCTCCCGGACCCCACCGCGTCTCCCGTGGCCACGAGGCCCGCGACCGCGGCCGACCTGCCCGCCATCGTCCGCCTCGACAACGAAGTCTTCGGTGCGGACCGCACCCACATCCTCACTCGTCTCCCCGCCTTCGCCGACCGCCTCAGAGTCGCCGAGGAAGCCTCCACGATCACCGGCTACGCCGCCGCCTGGCCCACCCCTGCGACCGACGTCATCGGTCCCCTCGTCGCCCGCGACACCGACACCGCGAAAGCCCTGGTCACCGCCCTCGCTCCCGGACCGGACCGACCGCTGCGCACCTCCGTCGACGTACGCCATGAAGAGTTGCTGAGCTGGCTCAAGGAGCACGGTCTGGAACCGTCCGCCCTCACCACACTCATGACCTACGGCATCCCCGAACTGCCAGGTGACCGGACCCGGCAGTTCGCACCACTGAGCCTGGCCACGGACTGACCCGCTGCCCCTCCGGCCCCGTGCGCCCGCAGCGCCCCCGCGGCGTACTCTGCCGATCATGAGCGACCTGGAGATACGGCCCGCGGTCCCCGACGACATCCCCGCCATCGTGGCCCTGCTGGCGGACGACGCGCTCGGCGCACAGCGCGAGTCCCCCGACGATCTCGCCCCCTACACCGCGGCCTTCGAGCGTCTGGCCACCGATCCGAACCAGCACCTCGTCGTGGCCGTACGCGACCACCGGGTGGTCGGAACGCTCCAGCTCACCATCGTCCCCGGGCTCTCCCGCCGGGGCGCCACCCGCTCCCTCATCGAAGGCGTACGGGTCCACTCCGACGAACGCGGCAGCGGCCTCGGCACCCGGTTCATCGAATGGGCGATCGACGCATCACGCCGCCAGGGCTGCCAACTGGTCCAACTGACCTCCGACGCCACCCGCACCGACGCCCACCGCTTCTACGAGCGGCTCGGCTTCACCGCCTCCCACGTCGGATTCAAACTGAGTATCTGAAGAACCGCATCCTTATCCGATCCGGCTCGTTGCCCCCGGCAAGGGGGCAGGACGTATGCCCATCAGGATTCCGCCCCCACCCACGGACCACACGGCCCCCGGAGGAGACGGATCACATGCTCGACGAGATAGTTCTGCTGGAGTCCAGTTCCCTGCGCGCGAGCGTCGCCGAACGCGACGAAGTCCTCGACAAGGTCAAAGAGCTGGCCCTGTCACCGGACGGCCTCCACGCCACGACCAAGGACGTCGCCGCCTACTTCGAGGTGAGCGAGTCGGTCATCCGCGCTGTCATTCACGACCACCGGAGCGAACTCCAGTCGAACGGATACCGCGTTCTCAGCGGCGAGGAACTGAGTTGCTTCAAGCAACTCAGTGGCATCCAGTCCCGCAGTCGCTCGATCGGGATCTTCTCCCGACGCGCCGTCCTGAACACCGCGATGCTGCTCCGTGACAGCATCGTCGCACGTCAGGTGCGTACATACCTGCTCGACAGCGAGCGGAAACAGTCCATCGAGCCTGTGGATAACTTAATCCACAGGCTGAAGGAATGGATCGACACCCGCATCACCGACGCCCTCGCCCAGCACCCCGCCACGCTCGCTGACGCGGCGCGCATCGCCGAGGACATCATCCGCACCACCATCGGCACAGCCGTCGTCCCGTTGCTCAACACCGCCATCCGCAACGACGACGACCAGCGCGCCCGGATCGAAGGCCTCGAAAGCGAGGTGACCCGCCTCAAACGCATCCTGCGCGAGCGCGAGGCAGCCGGCTCGATGGGCGCACTCGACGTCATGAACGCGCGCCAGTTCGAGCAGCCCATCGCCTGGCTCTGCCGCCGCGACGGATGCGATCCGGTCACCGTGACCCGTGGCCACGACGACACCGGAGCCGACATCGTCGCCTACACCCCCGACGGGCGCCGTGTTGTCGTCCAGTGCACAGCTCGCACCTCTGCGGCGACCATCACCAGCGGCGACGTACAGCAGTTCATCGACATGGCCAAGCTCGATCACAAGGCCGACATCGCCCTGCTCGTCGCCACCTGTCCCTTCACCCGCGACGCCCTGCTGCTCGCCGCGCGGCACGACATGACGGCGGTCCACCGCGGCCTGCTGGAGGCGTGGAACGGAGGCGTGAAGCTCCAGGCGTTCCGCCACTGATCCGCCCCTGGCCAGAGATCCGCCCCAACAGACGGGCCTGAAGCCGCAATTCACGCTTGCGGCTTCAGGCCCAGTCGCACTTTACCGCCCGTCGGTCATCGCGCCCGGTTTCACGTGAAACATCACCACCGGTCCTACTCCCCGAGCCCGCGCCAGCCCGCCTCGTCCACCCCGCCGGGAACCGCCTCCCCCGGCTCGTACGGCCCCCGGGTGAGGACGAACGAGCCGAGGTCAAGATGGCTCACAGCTCCGTCCGGCCGCCGCACCACCCGCAGGGTCTCCCCCGCGTAGTAACCGTCGAGCCCCGTCCAGCCGCCGTCCGCCGCCGCGGCAAAGGCCGAGCCCCGCCCGCCGCCGCGCAACGGGCGCAGCTCCAGCCCGCCGTCCGCCGTCAGCTTCAGCACCAGGGGCTGTGTCCCCCAGTACCACGGCCCGGTGAGCGCCAGCAGGTCCTGGTCCACCTCGGGCAGCGGCTTCCAGGGCTCCGGGATCCGCGGCTCCGCGTCCGCCACGATCCCCACCAACTCCGCCGCGACCGATCCAGCTGCCAGCCCCGACGTGACATTGGCCAGCACCGCCGCCGCCACTCCATCCTCCACGCTCACCCACAGGCCGGCGACAAAGCCAGGCAGTGACCCCGTATGGCCCACAAGCGTCCGGCCGCTTTGGCGGATCACCTGCGTTCCGAAGCCGTAGACGCCATCCCACTGTCCCGACTCAGGCGCCGCCGCCGGCGTCCTCAGCTCCGCCACGGACGCCGCGCTCAGGACATTCTCGTCGCCTTCCACGAGAAAGCCCCCGAATCGGCAGAGGTCGGCGGCGGTCGACCAGAGCTGCCCCGCCGGCGCCATCAGCCCGAGGTCCTCGACCGGCTCCGGCAGCAGAGCGTCGGCCCACGGATGCACGGCCCAGCCATCGGCAGCCGGCGCGACCGGCCGCGCCGTCGTACGGTCCATCGCCAGCGGCTCAAGAACCTCGCGCCGCAGCACCTCCTCCCAGGACGCGCCCCGTACCGCCTCGATCAGCGAACCCAGCAGGGTGAAACCCGGGTTGGAGTAGTGGTGCCGCCTCCCCGTGGGGTGCAGCACCGGCCGCTCTCCCAGCACGTCCACGAGCTCCGGGCGCAGCGCAGCCGGCGTCCGCTCCCACCACGGCGCCGGACTCTCCGCGGCGAGCCCCGCGCTGTGACCGAGAAGCTGCGCGACGGTGACCTCACCGACGCCCGTCCCCGGAAGATGCTTCTCCAGCGGATCCGAGAGGTCGATCAGCCCCTCGTCGCGCAGTCGCAACACCAGCACGGCGGTGAACGTCTTCGTGATCGACCCGATCCGGTACTGCGTATCGGCATCCGGAGCCGGCCCGTTCCCGCCGCTCCGCGCTCCCGACCACACCGTCCGCCCCTCACGCGCCACCGCCGCGACCACCGAAGGCACCCGCGCCTCCGCCTGCGCGACAGCAATACGGTGGAACAGGGCCCGTCGCGTACCGGGCAGCAAGTCTTCCCAAGGTTCGGTCATGAACCACATCTACCCACACGGCACCACGCCGTCGACCGCATTTCACGCTGCGCCGAAACCCCCGCCCTCTCCACGCAGCCAGGAACCCGACACCGCGTCAAAATCCGCTGGACAAGAACCGCCGCCGGTCACCACTGTGACCCGCATGACCTCTCTCGTGCACCACATATCGATCGATTGCAGCGACACCTATGCTCTCGGCACCTTCTGGGGCAAGGTCCTCGGCGCCTCCCTCGCCGACGACGACCTGCCCGGGGACTCGGAAGCCCTCCTCGAAGCGCGAGGCGTCACGCTGCTGTTCATCGCCGTCCCTGACGAAAAGATCACAAAGAACCGGGTCCACTTCGACCTCCAGCCCCAGGAACGCACCCGTAACGAAGAGGTGGAACGCATCCTCGCCCTGGGCGCCACCCTGGTGGCGGACCGCCGCCGCCCCGACGGCGGGGGCTGGGTGACCCTCGCAGACCCCGAGGGCAACGAATTCTGCGTGGAACGCAACGCGGCCGAACGAGCGGCCTGACCACCGGCGGGCCGCGGGCGTCCGAAGAACTCCTCCCCGCCTGCCCGACCGATCTCGAACCTGATCCCCACCTCTAACGAGGGGTGCCGCTCCCGCACGCGTACTCAGGGGCGCTCCGTCGCGTGGGGAAGCAGGGGGAACAGCCGGGTGATGAGGGCCACCGGTCGCGCCCCGTCCGGCCGCGCCAGGGGGCGCTGTTCGCGGTCCTGGTAGGGCGCGAGCGCCCGCCGGATCGTGTCCGCGACCCGGCCCATCTCCTCAGGGGTCAGATAGGCGACGGCGCTGAAGGCTTCATCGTGACGCCACTCGGCCGGCGCTTGGTCGCGCCGGGCCAGCCACCGCTGCCAGCTCTCGTCCTCCAGCCCCCGGGCCAAGTCGCCGAAGGATTCCTCCGAAGGCGCTCCAGCAGCGGTGTTGTGCCGGATCAGCCGCCAGGGGCGTGCGCGGCCCCCGCCACGGGGGGCTTCTTCGATGTACCCGTGGCGTGCGAGCTGCCGCAGGTGAAATGAGCAGAGACCGGAGCTGTGACCCAGCCGGAAGGCGGCTTCGGTCGCCGTGACCGTGCCCACTTCGGCGAGCAGGTCCAGCAGGGCCGTGCGGACCTCGTGCTCGCGCAGTCCGCCGCCGCTGTCGCGTGCCCGGTCGCGGGGGGTGTTGACGTCATCTTCAGTCACTTTGCAAACTCTGCTACTTTGCAAAGAACTTGGCAAGTGGCCCTCGCGGCACACACCGGACCGCGGCGGCGTCCGCGGCGCCCGTGGCCCGCGCGGAAGCAGAAGGAGAGACAGTGATGTCTGTTCGTCACGAGCGGTCCCGACCCGTCGACCGGCGAGTCCGTGTACAGGGCCGCCCCGTCGACGCCTGTCCGGCCTGGTCACCGGAGGCGGAACGAGGATCGGTACGGCGGGTCACGGTGGTGGGTGAGGAGATCCTGAGCCGCCCCTGCCAGGAGGTGACCGAATTCGGCACCCCCGAGCTGTCGGCGCTGATCGACGACATGTTCGTGACGATGTACGTGGCCGACGGCGCCGGCCTGGCCGCCAACCAGGTGGATGTCGACCTCCGGCTGTTCGTGTACGACTGCCTCGACGACCACGGGGTCCGGCATGTCGGCCATCTCGTCAACCCGGTTCTGAAACTCCCCCCTCCACCCAGCCGCAGCCTCCTGGACGACCTCGAAGGCTGCCTGTCCGTGCCCGGCGCCACCATGGAAGTCCCCCGTACCGATCGTGCCGTCGTTCGCGGACTCGACAAGGACGGCAACCCCCTCGTCATCGAAGGAACGGGCTACTTCGCGCGCTGCCTCCAGCACGAAACCGACCACCTCCTCGGTCACACGTATCTCGACCGGCTCTCCACACGGGACCGCAGGGAAGCGCTGCGCACGATGGCAGAGCGCCGCGAGGACGTCCTCGCCCAACGCGCTGCCAAAGCCGCACACCTGGGCAGAGTCCACTGACCGGTTCGCCACCCGAGACGGCGAAAACACCACGTCAGAGGTGAGACCCGAGATCACCCCCACATCACCTGTCTGCGAAGCCGCTTGGAATATTCGCTCCGTACGGGAAGTTCCGAAGGTGTGCCCCGCGCAGGCCGGCGCGCCCCACCGGACGCCGGCCGACCGATCCCCAGGGGCCAGCGAAAGACAGGTGAAAGATGAAGTCCGTCGTCCGGACGGCCGCCGGCGGCCCCGAGGTCCTCCAGTTCGTCGAACGCCCGATGCCCGAGCCCGGCCCGGGCGAGGTACGGGTCCGCGTGTACGTCTCGGGCGTCAACCCCACCGACTGGCGCAGCCGCAGACGAGCGCTGCCGCCGGCCATGGACGAACAGGTGCCCCACCAGGACGGCGCCGGGGTGATCGACGCTGTCGGCCCGCAGGTCGACCCGGCACGGGTCGAACAGCGGGTGTGGCTCTGGGAGGCCGCGTGGGAGCGCCCCTGGGGAACCGCACAGGAGTACACGCTCGTACGCGACCATCATGCCGTCGCCCTGCCCGACCACGCTTCGTTCGAACTCGGCGCCGCCCTGGGCATCCCTGCCCTCACCGCCCACCGCGCGCTGACCGTTCACGACGGCGGACCGGGGCGTATCGCACCCGGCACCCTGCGGGACACAACCGTACTGGTGGCGGGCGGCGCAGGCGCGGTCGGCAACGCGGCCATTCAACTCGCCCGCTGGGCCGGGGCGCGCGTGGTGACCACCGTCAGCAGCCCCGCAAAGGCCGCGCTGGCGAGCGCGGCCGGCGCCCACCGGGTGGTCGACTACCGCACGCAGGACGCGACAGCGAAGATCCTGGCCTTCGCTCCCGAGGGCGTCGACATCGTCGTGGAGGTCGCACCGGGCACCAACGCCGCCCTCGACATCGCAGTCGCCGCTCCGGGAGCCGTGGTGGCCTACTACTCGGGCGGCGAGGACGAGCACCTCTCCGTCCCGGTGCTCTCCTCGCTGCAGTCGAACCTGCGCTGGCAGAGCGTCTTCGTCTACACCGTGCCGGCCAAGGCGAAGCAGCAGGCGGTCACCGACATCGCGGCAGCCGTCAACGTGGGCGCGCTGCGCGTGGGCGAGGAGGCCGGCCTGCCGTTGCACCGCTTCACGCTGGAACGCGCCGCCGACGCCCACACCGCGCTCGAACACGGCCTGATCGGGAAGGTCCTGCTCGACATCCCGTGACCGGGCCGCCGCTCAGGTCTGCGCCATGTCCACGAAACGCGAGTAGTGCCCCTGGAACGCCACCGTGATCGTCGCCGTCGGACCGTTACGGTGCTTCGCCACGATGAGGTCCGCCTCGCCCGCGCGCGGCGACTCCTTCTCGTACGCGTCCTCGCGGTGCAGCAGGATGACCATGTCCGCGTCCTGCTCGATCGAGCCCGACTCACGCAGGTCCGAGACCATCGGCTTCTTGTCCGTACGCTGCTCAGGACCACGGTTGAGCTGTGACAGCGCGATCACCGGCAGCTCCAACTCCTTGGCCAGCAGCTTCAGGTTTCGCGACATGTCCGAGACCTCCTGCTGACGGCTCTCGGCACGCTTCGAACCACCCGACTGCATGAGCTGCAAGTAGTCGATGACCACCAGTCGGATGTCATTGCGCTGCTTGAGACGACGGCACTTCGCCCGGATCTCCATCATCGACAGGTTCGGCGAATCGTCGATGTACAGCGGCGCCTGCGAGATGTCCGGCATCCGGCGGGCCAGCCGCGTCCAGTCCTCGTCCGTCATGGTGCCCGACCGCATGTGGTGCAGCGCCACCCGCGCCTCCGCCGACAGCAGTCGCATCGCGATCTCGTTCCGCCCCATCTCCAGGGAGAAGATCACGCTCGGCAGATTGTTCTTGATGGACGCCGCACGCGCGAAGTCCAGCGCCAGCGTGGACTTACCCATGGCAGGGCGGGCCGCGATGACGATCATCTGGCCAGGGTGAAGACCGTTCGTGAGCGAGTCGAAGTCCGTGAAGCCGGTCGGCACACCCGTCATCTCGCCGCTGCGCGAACCGATCGCCTCGATCTCGTCGAGCGCGCCCTCCATGATGTCGCCCAGCGGCAGATAGTCCTCGCTCGTCCGCTGCTCCGTGACGGCGTAGATCTCGGCCTGCGCGGAGTTGACGATGTCATCGACGTCCCCGTCGGCGGCATACCCCATCTGTGTGATCTTCGTACCCGCCTCGACGAGCCGGCGCAGCACCGCCCGCTCGTGCACGATCTCCGCGTAGTACGACGCGTTCGCCGCCGTGGGCACCGACTGGACGAGGGTGTGCAGATACGAGGCCCCGCCGACCCGGCCGATCTCACCGCGCTTGACCAGCTCGGCCGCCACCGTGATCGGGTCGGCCGGCTCGCCCTTGGCGTAGAGGTCGAGAATCGCCTGAAAGACCGTCTCGTGGGCCGGCCGGTAGAAGTCATGGCCCTTGATGATCTCCACGACGTCGGCGATCGCGTCCTTCGACAGCAGCATGCCGCCGAGAACCGACTGCTCCGCGTCGAGATCCTGCGGGGGCACCCGCTCGAACCCCCCGGAGCCGCCGTCCCAGGGGCCGCTCTCGCTGCCCCGCTCGTGCTGCTCCTCACGGCCCCTGCCTTCGCCACGGCGCTGCCGGGAGACAGGCAGACGGTCACTGGGACCGGTATCGGTCCAGGGGTCGTCCAACGGCTCGGGAATGCTCACCGGCCACCTCCTCATGTCCGCCCAGCGGACCTCGCCGTGCCACTCTTTGTACGGCACGACACTGACAAAACGAGAGGCCTGACTCCGGTTCCGGCGCGTCGGACGCCGGTCCACGGTAGGCCCGCCGGCGACGTCAGCCAATCTTGTTATCCACAGGCCATGTGGACGAGAGACCAGATGCTGTGGAGAACATGGGCGAACCTGTGCACGGACCGGGGGACAGCGCTGTGGACAAAGTCATACTGCCCTCCGTGCACCACCATTGACCTGGCCTTTCTCCGTCCACCGGCTGTGGGGGAGAAAAACTTTCCGGACTGGGTCAAGATCAACGGAACCGGCGCACAACCGATCCTTCATCGACGTCGAAAGTAAGGATCACACCACTCTTGCATCACTTACCTGTGGAAGATTAGGTTGACCGCATGACACAGGCCCCTTCGGCATCCAGGACAGGACGGCGACGGCACGATCGCGAGATCGTCGCACTTGCCGTTCCGGCCTTCGGCGCCCTCGTGGCCGAGCCGCTCTTCGTGATGTTCGACAGCGCGGTCGTCGGCCATCTCGGCACTCCCCAACTCGCCGGACTGGGCATCGCGGCGGCCCTGCTGACAACCGCCGTCTCCGTCTTCGTCTTTCTCGCCTACGCCACCACCGCGGCCGTCGCCCGGCGGGTCGGCTCGGGCGATCTCCCGGCCGCCATCCGCCAGGGCATGGACGGCATCTGGCTGGCTCTGCTGCTCGGCGCCGTCGTCGTCGCGGTGGCCCTGCCCACCGCGCCGTGGCTCGTCGGCCTCTTCGGCGCGTCGGACACCGCCGCTCCGTACGCCATCACCTATCTGCGGATCTCCAGCCTCGGCATCCCGGCCATGCTGGTGGTTCTGGCCGCCACCGGCGTGCTGCGCGGGCTCCAGGACACGCGTACGCCGCTGTACGTCGCCATCGGCGGGTTCGGCGCCAACGCGGCGCTCAATGTCGCACTCGTCTACGGCGCCGGCCTCGGCATCGCCGGCTCCGCCTGGGGCACGGTGATCGCCCAGTGCGCCATGGCCGCCGTCTACCTGGTCGTCGTCGTGCGAGGGGCGCGTCGGCACGGCGCGTCGTTGCGGCCCGACGCGGCGGGGATACGGGCCAGCGCGCGGGCCGGTGCGCCGCTGCTGGTCCGTACGCTCTCGCTGCGGGCGGTTCTGATGATCGCCACGGCGGTCGCCGCGCGACTGGGGGACGCGGACATCGCCGCGCATCAGATCCTTCTGTCGCTGTGGAGTCTGATGGCTTTCGCGCTCGACGCGATCGCCATCGCGGGGCAGGCCATCATCGGCCGCTATCTCGGCGCGGGGGACATCAAGGGGGCCCGGGAGGTGTGCCGGCGCATGGTGCAGTGGGGGATCGCGTCAGGTGTGCTGCTGGGCGTGCTGATCGTGGTCGCGCGCCCATTGTTCATTCCGCTGTTCACGGGGGACCCGGTGGTGCGGGAGACGCTGTTGCCGGCTCTGCTGGTGGTGGCGGTGACGCAGCCGCTCGCGGGGATCGTCTTCGTGCTGGACGGTGTGCTGATGGGCGCGGGGGACGGTCCGTATCTCGCCGGGGCCATGTTGGTGACGTTGGTGGTCTTCGCACCGGTCGCTCTGCTGGTGCCGGTTCTGGGGGGCGGGTTGACGGCACTCTGGTGGGCGATGGGGCTGATGATGGCGGTCCGCATGTTGACTCTCTGGCTGCGGTCCCGTTCGGGTCAGTGGCTGGTCACCGGCGCCACGCGCTGACGTGCAGCCACACTGACACACCCATGTCCCGAGTTGCCGTTTCACGTGAAACACCCGGTGTGCCCGTTTCACGTGAAACGTGGTCGTGGAGACCAAGCCGTGGTGACAGGGAAGAGGGCCGCATCCCGGTGGGGATACGGCCCTCTTCCTGCTTGCTCTGCTGAGCGTGTCGCCTAGGCGGCGACGACCTCGATGCCGAGCTTCGCGGCGACCTCGGGGTGCAGACGCACAGACACCTGGTGCGAGCCCAGGGTCTTGATCGGCGAACCGAGCTCGATGCGGCGCTTGTCGACCTCCGGGCCACCGGCGGACTTGATCGCCGAGGCGAGGTCGGCCGGGGTGACGGAGCCGAAGAGGCGGCCGGCGTCGCCGGAGCGAACGGCCAGACTCACCTTCACGCCTTCGAGGCGGGCCTTGATCTCGTTGGCCTGCTCGATGGTCGCGATCTCGTGGATCTTGCGGGCGCGGCGGATCTGCGCCACGTCCTTCTCGCCGCCCTTGGTCCAGCGGATCGCGAAACCGCGCGGGACCAGGTAGTTGCGAGCGTAGCCGTCCTTGACGTCGACGACGTCGCCGGCGGCGCCGAGGCCGGAGACCTCGTGAGTGAGGATGATCTTCATGATTCGGTCACCCTCCCTTTATCGCGCGGTGGACGTGTAGGGCAGCAGCGCCATCTCACGGCTGTTCTTGACTGCCGTGGCGACGTCACGCTGGTGCTGAGTGCAGTTGCCGGTGACGCGGCGGGCACGGATCTTGCCACGGTCGGAAATGAACTTCCGCAGCATGTTCGTGTCCTTGTAGTCCACGTACTGGGTCTTGTCCTTGCAGAATGCGCAGACCTTCTTCTTAGGCTTGCGCACAGGCGGCTTCGCCATGGTGTTTCTCCTGTGTGATCAAGAAGTGGGGTACGAGCCGCCCTTAGAAGGGCGGCTCGTCCGAGTAGCCGCCGCCGGAGCTTCCGCCGGAGCTTCCGCCCCAGCTGCCACCGCTGCCCCCGCCGCTCTGCGGCTGCTGGCCGCCGGCCGGCGCGCTGGTCGCCCACGGGTCGTCGGCGGGAGCACCGCCGCCGCCCTGCTGGCCACCACCACCGGGGCCGCCGCCCCAGTTTCCGCCGCCGCCCTGCTGGCCGCCGCCGCCGTAGCCACCCTGGCCACCGCGACCGGTGGTCTTGGTGACCTTGGCCGTGGCGTTCTTCAGGCTGGGGCCGACTTCCTCGACATCCAGCTCGTAGACCGTGCGCTTGACGCCCTCGCGGTCGTCGTAGGACCGCTGCTTCAGCCGGCCCTGCACGACGACGCGCATGCCGCGCTGGAGCGACTCGGCGACGTTCTCCGCCGCCTGCCGCCAGACCGAGCAGGTGAGGAACAGGCTTTCGCCGTCCTTCCACTCATTGGTCTGCCGGTCGAAGGTGCGGGGAGTGGACGCGACGCGGAACTTCGCGACCGCCGCACCGGACGGGGTGAAGCGCAGCTCGGGGTCGTCGACGAGATTGCCGACGACCGTGATGACGGTCTCGCCTGCCATGGGTGAACCTCTCGGCGGGGATTGCTTCTGGCTGCTTGCTGCTACTCGGACCCGATGACGCTGAGCCGGTGGCTCAGTGGGTCTCGGGGCGGAGGACCTTGGTCCGGAGGACCGACTCGTTCAGGTTCATCTGTCGGTCGAGCTCCTTGACGACCGCAGGCTCGGCCTGGAGGTCGATGACCGAGTAGATGCCCTCGGGCTTCTTCTTGATCTCGTAAGAGAGACGACGACGGCCCCAGGTGTCGACCTTCTCAACCTTTCCGTTGCCCTCACGGACGACGGAGAGGAAGTTCTCGATCAGCGGGGAGACAGCGCGCTCCTCGAGATCGGGGTCGAGGATGACCATCACCTCGTAGTGACGCATGTGGAACCCACCTCCTTTGGACTCAGCGGCCACGGTCGTTCCGTGGCAGGAGGGTCGTGATGCGTGAGCAACGGTATCGGCCGCCACTGACAATCCGGCTCGTCGGACGAGGGGATCGCGTTCTGGCCAGGGCAGACACCGGTGCAGACCGTACAGACTACCCGCATGGTGGCTTCCTGTTGAAATCCTGCTGGCTGCGGGCGCAATCTGTACACATCGGGTGTGCGCGGCGCTACGATGCGCCGCCTCCGGCAAGGCCAGGAGGTGCCAGATGGCACAGGCAATGCGACCGAACCCCTCCACGTCCCTTTTCTCGACGGACGGGAAGTCCCATCCGCTTCAGGACACGCTGATGGTGGTGACGCTGGCACTGGGGCTTCTCGCGTTCGTCACGGCGTTCTTCCACCAGTTGCATCTGATCAGTTCGTGGGCGGGGCTGGTGGGGATCCTGACGGGTGCGTACGGGCAGTTCGTCTCCGTGACGACACGCGAGCGGTTCCTGATCATCATCGGGCTGGGCGCCTCGGCGGTCGGCTTCTTCCTCGGCATGGCGCACGGCGGCCTGTTCGGCGGGGTGATCGGTTAGAGCCGCCCGCTCGGATCCGGCGTGCATCCCGCGCGATCCGGACGAGCGGCGCCGGGGCCCGTCCAGCGGGTCGGGCCCCGGACATCCCCGTCGGCTCGCCCGACGGCCAGACGGGGCGCTCCATCGGCGCAGTAGGCTTCGGCGCGAGAGCCGGAGCCCCTGTATCGATGGGGACACACCTGCCGAGGAGCGCCCCGTATGAGTCTGACCCTGAGGACCATCAGCCGTGAGCAGCATCTGGCGTATATCCAGAGCCTGCCCGCGGCGAGTCATTGCCAGGTCCCGGCGTGGGCTGATGTGAAGACGGAGTGGCGCTCCGAGAACCTGGGCTGGTTCGACAAGAACGATGAGCTGGTCGGTGCGGGGCTGGTGCTGTACCGCCAGTTGCCGAAGATCAAGCGCTATCTGGCGTATCTGCCCGAGGGGCCGGTGCTGAATTGGTATGCGCCGAATCTGGACGAGTGGATGCAGCCGATGCTGGCGCATCTGAAGCATCAGGGTGCTTTCTCGGTGAAGATGGGGCCTCCGGTGGTGATCCGGCGGTGGAATGCGACGGCGATCAAGTCGGGTATTCAGGATCCGGATGTGAAGCGGCTGCGTGATGTCGAGGCGTCGCACATCGAGCCGCGCGCTTTCGAGGTGTCGGACCGGCTGCGCAAGATGGGGTGGCAGCAGGGGGAGGACGGCGGCGCGGGTTTCGGTGACGTCCAGCCGCGTTATGTCTTCCAAGTGCCTTTGGCCAATCGTTCCCTGGATGACGTGCTGAAGGGTTTCAATCAGCTTTGGCGGCGTAACATCAAGAAGGCCGAGAAGGCCGGCGTCGATGTGGTGCAGGGGAGTTACGGGGATCTCGCGGAGTGGCAGCGGTTGTACGAGATCACGGCGGAGCGGGATCATTTCCGGCCGCGACCGTTGTCGTACTTCGAGCGTATGTGGAGTGTGCTGAACGCCGAGGACCCGAATCGGATGCGGTTGTATTTCGCGCGTCATGAGGGTGAGAACGTGGCGGCGGCGACGATGCTGATCGTCGGTGGTCATGTCTGGTATTCGTACGGCGCTTCGGCGAATCACAAGCGCGAGGTGCGGCCTTCGAACGCGATGCAGTGGCGGATGCTGCGCGACGCGTATGCCATGGGTGCGACGGTGTACGACCTCCGGGGTATCTCCGATTCACTCGACGAGACCGATCACCTTTTCGGCCTGATTCAGTTCAAGGTGGGTACGGGTGGCGAGGCCGTCGAGTACATCGGCGAGTGGGATTTCCCGCTGAACAAGCTGCTCCACAAGGCGCTGGACATGTACATGTCGCGCCGCTGACCGATTGGCGGGCCGCCGGAGGTTTCCGGCGGCGGCACGGGGTGGATCCTTTCGGTAAGGCCGTCCCGATCCGCAAGCAATTCATATTCTTATACAACGCAGCACTCTGATACACCGCAGCCGAGAGAAAGGTTCCGGACCGGCAATGGCGCTCTCCCTCTACGTCGACACCGCGCGCTGGCGGGCGCACCAGAAGTCGGTCATCGAGCAGTTCCCGGGGCTTGTCCCGGTCTGCAAGGGCAATGGGTACGGCTTCAGTCATGAACGGCTCTCCGACGAGACCACGCGTTTCGGTTCCGACATGCTGGCTGTGGGCACGATTTATGAGGCCGCGCGCATAAAGGACTGGTTCAGCGGTGATCTGCTGGTGCTCACTCCGTTCCGGCGGGGCGAGGAGCCGGTGCCGCTGCCGGACCGGGTGGTGCGCTCGGTGTCGTCCGTCGACGGCGTGTACGCCCTGGTGGGCGCCCGGGTCGTCATCGAGTGCATGAGCTCGATGAAGCGGCACGGGGTGAAGGAGGAGGAGCTGGGCCAGCTCCACGCCGCCATAGAGGACGTGCGGCTGGAGGGCTTCGCCCTGCACCTTCCGCTGGACCGTACGGACGGTTCCGACGCGGTCGAGGAAGTCATCGCGTGGATGGACCGGCTGCGCGCGGCGCGGCTTCCGCTGCACACGATGTTCGTGAGCCATCTCGCCGCGTCCGAGCTGGCGCGGCTCCAGCAGCAGTTCCCGCAGACCCGGTTCCGGGCGCGGATCGGCACACGGCTGTGGCTGGGTGACCACGAGGCGACCGAGTACCGGGGTTCGGTGCTGGACGTGACACGGGTCGCCAAGAACGACCGGTTCGGTTACCGGCAGCAGAAGGCCGCCTCTGACGGCTGGCTGGTGGTCGTGGCGGGCGGTACGTCCCACGGTGTGGGGCTGGAGGCCCCGAAGGCGCTGCACGGGGTGATGCCGCGGGCGAAGGGGGTCGCGCGGGCGGGTCTGGCGACGGTGAACCGGAATCTTTCGCCGTTCGTCTGGGACGGCAAACAGCGCTGGTTCGCGGAGCCGCCGCACATGCAGGTGTCGATCCTGTTCGTGCCGTCGGACGCGCAGGAGCCGAGGGTCGGGGACGAGCTGGTGGCGCATCTGCGCCATACGACGACGCAGTTCGACCGGCTCGTGGACCGCTGACACGCCGGCACTCCCGCCGTGCCGCCACTCTGCCGGGCCGGCAGAGTGGCGTCCGTAACTCCGAAGGCTCCCCCCGCGTCCGCGCGCGAGGGGAGCCTTCAGCCGTTTCCCGGAGGTCCGGGGTGGTCAGCCGAAGTCGGGTGATCGCTCCTGCGCGGGCGGCAGGCCCTTGCGGACCCCCCATTCGAGCCTGACGCCGCCGAAGTGGGTGGCGGGCGTACCGGCGGGCTCCGGTGCGGCCCTGCCGAGCACGAAGCGGTCCTCCGCGCCGTCCAGAACGCCACCGGAGGGGTCGTCGGTGCCGTCGGTGCGTACGCCGTCCCGTTCGGGCAGGAGGATGTCCCGTACGACCAGGGCACACAGGTAGAGCGTGCCGAGCAGGTGCAGGGCGATGGCGAGCTGGTAGCCCTCGGTGGGCAGTCCCTTGTGGGCGTCACCGCTGGTCGTGTACGCGAGGTACATCCAGATGCCGAGGTAGTACATGACCTCGCACGCCTGCCAGACCAGGAAGTCGCGCCAGCGGGGGCGGGCCAGGGCGGCGAGCGGGATGAGCCAGAGGACGTACTGCGGCGAGTAGACCTTGTTGGTGAGGATGAACGCGGCGACGACGAGGAAGGCGAGCTGGGCGAAGCGCGGCCGGCGGGGCGCGGTGAGGGCGAGGGCGGCGATGCCCGCGCAGGCCAGCACCATGAGGATCATGGCGTACGTGTTGACAGTGCTGACGTCGATGGACCGGCCGGTGCGCTGGGTGATGATCAGCCAGAAGGAGCCGAAGTCGATCTGCCGTTCCTGGCTGAAGGTGTAGAACTTCTTCCAGCCCTCGGGGGCCAGCAGCATCACGGGCAGGTTCACCGCCAGCCAGGAGGTGGCGGCTCCCAGGAGGGCCGTGCCGTACGCGCGGTAGCGGCCGGCGCGCCAGCACAGGACGAGCAGGGGCCCCAGCAGGAGTGCGGGGTAGAGCTTGGCGGCGGTGGCGAGCCCGATGAGGATGCCGAAGGCGAGGGCCCGCCCGCGGGACCACATCAGCATGGCGGCGGCGGTGAGGGCGACGGCCAGCAGGTCCCAGTTGATGGTGGCGGTGAGGGCGAGGGCGGGCGCCAGGGCGACCAGGAGGGCGTCCCAGGGGCGGCGGCGGTGGGTGCGGGCGACGCAGACGGCGATGACAGCGGCGCAGATCATGAGCATGCCCGCGTTGACCATCCAGTACATCTGCTCGCGGTACTGGAGGGAGCCGCCGGGGGTGAGCCAGGAGGCCACCTCCATGAAGAGGCCGGTCAGGACGGGGTACTCCAGGTACTGCATGTCGCCGCTGAGCCGGTCGAAGTACGGCACGAGGTTGTCGGCGAAGCCGCGCCCGATGAAGAGGTGCGGGATGTCCGAGTAGCAGGCGTGGGTGTACTGGGAGCTGGCTCCGCGGAACCAGGCCCAGTTGTAGCAGGGCATCTTCTGCACCATGCCGAGTGCGAACATGCCGATCGCCACCAGTGCGACGGCGCGTACGGGGGAGAGCCGGCCACTGCCCGGCCAGGCCCAGCGTCCGGCCGGTCCGCCGATCAGCTCGCTGCCGGCCGCGGCGATCTCGTCCCGCCGGGTGGGCGCGACGTCCGGCGGGTCATGGTGCACGGTTTCCTCTTCTGCGCTCGGCATGGCGTCCATCCTGCCGTATGCCGCTGTGGGCGGGGCGGGGCTGTGGACAGGGCGAGGGCCGCCGCACCGTCCGTACGGGTGTCCGTACGGGTCCGGTGCGACGGCCCTCACTGGTGGAGCGGGCGGCCCCTCGGCCCGGGAAGGCGGCCTGTGCGGCGGCCTGCGGCGGTTTCGGGGGCCGGAGGTGTCCGGCGTGTCAGCCGAAGATTCCTCCGCCTCCCCCGTCGTCGGACTCCTCGCTGGTGGGCGTGGGCGAGGTGGTTTCGTCGTCGCCGCCCCCTCCGCCGGGGCCGCCGTTGCCGTTGCCCTGGTTGCCGTTCCCCTGGTTGCTGTTGCCCTGGTTGGCGCAGCCGAAGATGTTGTTGCAGGTCTCGCCGGAGCTGGAGGGGGTCTGCGACGGCGTCTCCTTGCTCTCGCTCTCGCTCACGGTCGGCGACGGGCTGTCGGACAGCGACGCGGACGGGCTGTCGGACGGGGTCGGGGTCGGGGACGCGGCGCCGCCTCCGTAGACCGCCTCGCCGATGGGCTCGGGCTTGGGGAACTTCTCGATGGGCTTCCCCTTGAGCGCCTGCGCCATGTAGTCCTGCCAGATGTCGGCGGGGAACGAGGCGCCGTGGATCTTCGCCTGGCCTCCCGTGCCGAACATCTTCTCGAACTGACGCTTGGTGTTCTTCGCGTCGTCGTCCATCCGGTACATGTCGATGGCCGTGGAGAGCTGCGGGGTGTAGCCCACGAACCAGGCCGACTTGTTGCCGTCGGTGGTACCGGTCTTGCCGGCGACCTCACGGCCGGGAAGCTGTGCGCTGCTTCCCGTACCGCCGTCCTTCACGACTTCCTTCAGCACGTCGGTGACGTTGTCCGCGACATTGGAGGGGAAGGCGTTCGTCGCCGTCGCCTTGTGCTGGTAGATGACCTTGCCCTCCTTCAGCACCCTGTCGACGGAGTACGGGTCGCGCTGCTTGCCGCTGGCGGCGAAGGTGGCGTAGGAGCCGGCCATCCGGATGGCGCTGGGGTCGGAGATGCCGAGCGAGAACGAGGGCACATTGGACTTGCTGAGCGAGTCGGGGCGCAGACCGGCGTTGATGGCCGCCTGGCGCACCTGGTCGATGCCGACGTCCATGCCGAGCTGAACGAAGGGCGAGTTGGCGGACCTCTTCATTGCCTTACGCAGGTTGATGTCGCCGAAGTTCTCGCCGCCGTCGTTGGTCTGGAGCCACTCCTTGTCCTCTTCGTTGGTCCAGATCGAGCCGTCGTAGTTCTTGATCTTCAGCTTGTTGTCGCCGTTGTAGATGGCCTTGTCGGGCGAGACCGGGGTGCGCTGCTCGTCGGTCTGCTGCTCGGAGAGACCGGGGTCGCGCTTGCCGTGTTCCATGGCCGCGGCGAGGACGAACGGCTTGAAGGTCGATCCGACCTGGGCGCCGGTCTGGTCGGCGTTGTTGGTGAAGTGCTTGGTGGCATCCTCACCGCCGTAGATGGCGATGATCTTTCCGCTGGACGGCTCGACCGAGGCGCCACCGAACTGGACGTGCGTGTCCTTGTCGGGACGCTTCTTGGGGTCGATGTTGGCGTCGTAGATCTTCTTGACCGACTTCTCCAGCATGTCGACCCTCTTCTTGTTGAAGGTCGTGTGGATCTCGTAACCGCCCGCGTTGAGGTCGTCCGCCGTGATGCCCCGGTCGTTGTTGTTGATGAAGTTCGCCTTGGCGAGGTCGACCAGGTACCCGACCTGACCGCCGAGTTCGTCGGACTTCTTCGGCGGGTCGGGCATCGGGAACTCGGTGTACCTGGCGCGCTCGGACGCGTCGAGCCGCTTGTCCTTCACCATGCCGTTGAGGATCGACTCCCAACGGATCTTGGCGCGCCGCGTGTTGCCCTCGGGGGTGGCGTTCGGGTTGAGCTCGGTGGCGCCGGCCGGGTCGTAGAGGGTCGCGCCCTTGAGCAGCGAGGCGAGGAAGGCGCACTCGCTCGCGTTGAGGTCCTTGGCGTCCTTGCCGTAGTACGTACGGGAGGCGGCCTGGATGCCCCAGGCGCCGCGTCCGTAGTACGACGTGTTCAGGTACCCCTGCATGATCTTGTCTTTGTCCATGTCGGTGCCGACCCGCATGGCGATGAAGAGTTCCTTGAACTTGCGGCTGAAGGTCTGGCTCTGGTCACCCAGCCGGGCGTTCTTGACGTACTGCTGGGTGATGGTGGAGCCACCCTGCGTGTCGCCGCCCATGGCCATGTTGAACACGGCGCGGCCCATGCCCATGAAGTCGACACCGGGGTCGTCGTAGAAGGACTTGTTCTCCGCCGAGACGACCGCGTTCTGCATCGCCCTGGGAATCTCGGAGATGTCGATGATCTGCCGATTGATCGCACCGTCGGCGGAGGCCATCTGAGTGTTGTCGTCCCAGTAGTAGACGTTCTTCTGGGCCAGCGACGCCTTCTGCTCGTCAGGGACCTCGACCATGGCGTACGCGATGGTCCCGGCGGCCAGGACGGATCCGACGAAGGCGATGGAGAGCCCGGTGGTCTGCTTCCAGGACGGCACCCAGCGGCGCCAGCCGTACTTGTTGTACCGCGGGTAGTCGATGAACCGCTTCTTGCGCGGCTCGCCGTGCCCGTCGTCCCCGCCGCCTCCGCGTCGGCCGCCGCCGCCTCCGCCGGGGCCCGCGCCACCGCCGTCGGCCCCGCGGCGGCGTCCGCCGCGCTGGGCCGCGCGTCTGGCCTCGGCACGCCCTCCGTAGACGGGCTCTTCCTCGTACCCCTCGGCATGGGAGACCGTGGTCTCCCGCGACGGGGCTGCACGGCGACCGGACGGCTGCTGGGCCGCACGCCTGGACGCGGCACGGCCGTCACCTGGTGGCTGCGGCATTTTACGACGGTGCTCGCTCATCGAACGACTACTCCTCGGGCAGGCGCGTACGCCTGGAAGCGGCAGTTGGGTTCCGGTCCCCCGAAATGAATACGGACCGGCCCGGCATAGGGCTCATCCGACATGCATCCGGCGAACCGACAGTGCTGACGTCCCTGGACGTCGCTGGGATCCCGGTGGTCTGCATGCCGCACAGACTACGCACGGTCAAAACCCTCCGAGAGCTGAAGTTCACCCTAAATCAGGCAAGTTGCATCATGAGAATCGGGGATGTGACGCCGTTCACTAAAGCCACCCTTGTCGCCACCGCCTCTCCGATCTATCGTCGGGATGTATCGAGTCGATACATCGGTTCGGAATAAGAGTCCGGGACGGGTCCTGGACCGTGGAGGAGGCGAGGGTGAGCAGACGCTCGGGCATCCTTGAGTTCGCCGTCCTCGGCCTGCTCCGCGAGTCCCCCATGCACGGCTATGAGCTGCGGAAACGGCTCAACACCTCGCTGGGTATCTTCCGTGCTTTCAGTTACGGAACGCTCTACCCGTGCCTCAAGACGCTGGTTGCCAACGGCTGGTTGATCGAGGAACCGGGCAGTGCCCCGGAGGACGCGCTCGCCGCCTCGCTCGCGGGGCGCCGGGCCAAGATCGTTTATCGGCTGACGGCCGACGGCAAGGAGCACTTCGAGGAGCTGCTGTCGCACACCGGTCCCGATGCCTGGGAGGACGAGCACTTCGCTGCTCGGTTCGCCTTCTTCGGGCAGACGGAGCGCGATGTGCGCATGCGGGTGCTGGAGGGCCGCCGGAGCAGGCTGGAGGAGCGTCTGGAGAAGATGCGCGCCTCTCTGGCCCGGACCCGTGAGCGGCTCGACGACTACACGCTGGAGCTGCAGCGCCACGGCATGGAGTCCGTGGAGCGCGAGGTGCGCTGGCTGAACGAGCTGATCGAGAGTGAGCGGTCGGGGCGGGATCAGATGCGGTCCGGCCCCGAGGAACCCGCCGAGCAGGAAGCCGGAGAAGCGGACGGCCTGCCCCGGCACCGGGACGCCGCGTCTCCCGGGGGTACGCCCCCGGGACGTCCAGGACCGCCGGATCCGTCCGCGGACCCCACCAAGTGAGGCCTTGCACCTCCGCAAGGTTTCATCACGAACGCTGAGATCACACAGGGAGCAACCGCAATGGGTTCGGTTCGCGTAGCCATCGTCGGTGTGGGCAACTGCGCCGCCTCGCTGGTGCAGGGTGTCGAGTACTACAAGGACGCCGACCCGGCGGGCAAGGTACCGGGTCTGATGCACGTCCAGTTCGGCGATTACCACGTACGGGACATCGAGTTCGTGGCCGCGTTCGACGTGGACGCGAAGAAGGTCGGCCTCGACCTCTCGGACGCCATCGGTGCCAGCGAGAACAACACCATCAAGATCTGTGACGTGCCCTCGGCGGGCGTCACCGTCCAGCGTGGTCACACCCTCGACGGTCTGGGCAAGTACTACCGCCAGACGATCGAGGAGTCCCCCGAGGCCCCCGCGGACATCGTCCAGACCCTCAAGGACAAGCAGGTCGACGTCCTGGTCTGCTACCTGCCCGTGGGCTCCGAGGCCGCCGCGAAGTACTACGCGCAGTGCGCCATCGACGCCAAGGTCGCCTTCGTCAATGCCCTCCCGGTCTTCATCGCCGGCACGAAGGAGTGGGCGGACAAGTTCACCGAGGCCGGTGTCCCGATCATCGGTGACGACATCAAGTCGCAGGTCGGCGCCACGATCACACACCGCGTCATGGCGAAGCTCTTCGAGGACCGGGGCGTCGTCCTGGACCGCACGATGCAGCTCAACGTCGGCGGCAACATGGACTTCAAGAACATGCTGGAGCGCGAGCGCCTGGAGTCCAAGAAGATCTCCAAGACGCAGGCCGTCACCTCCCAGATCCCCGACCGCGACCTGGGCGCCGACAACGTGCACATCGGCCCGTCGGACTACGTGGCCTGGCTCGACGACCGCAAGTGGGCCTACGTCCGCCTTGAGGGCCGCGCCTTCGGCGACGTCCCGCTGAACCTGGAGTACAAGCTGGAGGTCTGGGACTCCCCGAACTCCGCAGGTGTCATCATCGACGCCGTGCGCGCCGCGAAGATCGCCAAGGACCGCGGCATCGGCGGCCCGATCCTCTCCGCCTCGTCCTACTTCATGAAGTCCCCGCCCGTGCAGTACTTCGACGACCAGGCGCGCGAGAACGTCGAGAAGTTCATCGCCGGCGAGGTCGATCACTAACACCCGCACCAGCCGCGGCAGTCACGGCAACTGCGGCAGCCGCGCTCCGCGCGACGGGCCGTACGAGAAGGGGCACCGGGCCACCAGGTCCGGTGCCCCTCTCGCGTATGCCCCGCTCCCGTGCGCCGCCGGCACGTATGTGACGCTGGCCCACATGCCTGTCGTACGGGATCTGCGCGTGCTCCTGCGTCTCAGGGACTTCCGCCGGCTGTTCGCGGTCCGGCTGCTCTCCCAGGCGGCCGACGGTGTCTTCCAGGTCGCGCTCGCCGCGTACGTCGTCTTCTCCCCCGAGAAACAGACCTCGCCCGGCGCCATCGCCTCCGCGATGGCCGTACTGCTGCTTCCCTACTCCCTGGTCGGCCCGTTCGCCGGAGTGCTCCTCGACCGCTGGCAGCGCCGCCAGGTCTTCCTGTACGGGAACCTGCTGCGCGCCTTCCTGGCCGGGTGCACGGCCCTGCTGATCCTGGTGTCGGTACCCGACTGGCTCTTCTACGTCTCGGCGCTCTCCGTGACCGCCGTCAACCGGTTCGTCCTCGCCGGGCTCTCGGCCGCTCTGCCCCGCGTCGTCGACGACGAGCGCCTCGTCCTGGCGAACTCGCTCTCCCCCACCGCCGGCACCCTCGCCGCGACCGCGGGCGGCGGACTCGCCCTCGTCGTACGGCTGACCGCGTCCGGCTCGGACGCCGCCGTGATGCTGCTGGGCGCTGTCCTTTACATCTCTTCGGCGCTCGCCTCACTGCTCCTGGCGCGCGAACTGCTCGGCCCCGAGCACGCGCCCGCGAGGCCCCGGTTGGGAGCCGCGCTCACCTCCACCGCGCAGGGGCTCACCGACGGACTGCGTCATCTCGCCGAGCGGCGCGCGGCGGCGTCCGCGCTGGCCGCCATGACGGTGATGCGCTTCTGCTACGGGGCGCTGACGGTGATGGTGCTGATGCTCTGCCGCTACGCGTGGACGGACCGGGAGTCCGACGGCCTGGCGCTGCTCGGGCTCGCCCTCGGAATCTCCGGGGCGGGGTTCTTCGCGGCGGCGCTCCTCACCCCGTGGGCGGTGGGCCGGCTCGGGGCGCGGGGATGGATGGCGCTCTGCGCCGCTGCGGCGGCCGTGCTCGAACCGGCACTCGGGTTGACCTTCGCACCCGTACCGCTGATGGCCGCCGCGTTCCTTCTCGGCCTGATCACCCAGGGCGCGAAGATCGCCACTGACACCGTGGTGCAGACGACGGTGGACGACGACTTCCGCGGCCGGGTCTTCTCCCTCTACGACGTTCTGTTCAATGTCGCCTTCGTGAGTGCCGCCGGGGTGGCCGCGCTGATGCTGCCGCCGGACGGCCGGTCCGCGCCGCTGGTGGTGATGGTCGCGCTTCTCTACGCGACCGTCGCGGTGGGGCTGACGCGCGGGAGGCGGTGTTTCACGTGAAACACCCCCTCCGGAGGGTTCGCGTCCGGGGCATGTTTCACGTGAAAAATGCCCCGGACGCCGCGATCAGTTC